>CAXTSD010000283.1:0-3826 GCA_964246775.1 uncultured Acetobacteraceae bacterium
GGCGAGCGCTGCCGACAGGCCGGCGAGGCCGCCGCCGACGATGATCGGCCGGCCGTCGGAACGCCGGCTCACAGCGCCCGCATCCGCTCGCCGGCGCGCCGCGCGCGGCCGGCGATGGCGGGATCGATCGTCACCTCGTGCCGACCGGTCTCCAGCGCCGCGCGTATGTTGGCGAGCGTGATGCGTTTCATGTGCGGGCACAGATTGCACGGCCGGACGAACTCGACCTCCGGGTGCAGCACGGCGAGGTTGTCGCTCATCGAGCATTCGGTGATCAGCACCACCCGCTTGCCGGGCGAGCGCGCGACATAGGCGCTCATCTCGGCGGTCGAGCCGGCGAAGTCCGCCGCCGCCACCACCTCCGGCGGGCACTCGGGATGCGCCAGCACCACCACGCCCGGATGGTCGGCGCGCAGCTGCGCGATCTCGGCCGGGGTGAAGCGCTCGTGCACCTCGCACTGCCCGGCCCAGGAGATGATGTCGACCCCGGTCTGCCGCGCGACGTTGGCGGCGAGAAAGCGGTCGGGGATCATGATCACCTTCGGCACGCCGAGGCTCTCGATAACCCGGCGCGCATTGCCCGAGGTGCAGCACAGGTCGCTCTCCGCCTTCACCGCCGCCGAGGTGTTGACGTAGGTGACCACCGGCACGCCGGGATGGGCCTGGCGCAGCGCCGCCACGTCGGCAGCGGTGATGCTCTCGGCGAGCGAGCAGCCGGCCTCGGGGTCGGGTATCAGCACCCGCTTGGCCGGGTTCAGCAGCTTCGCCGTCTCGGCCATGAAGTGCACGCCGGCCATGACGATGACGTCGGCATCCACCCGCGCCGCCTCGCGCGCCAAGGCGAGGCTGTCGCCGACGATGTCGGCGACGCAGTGGAAGATCTCCGGCGTCTGATAGTTGTGCGCCAGGATCACGGCGCGGCGCTCCCGCTTGAGGCGCAGGATCGCCTCGACGTCGTCGGCGAACACCGGCCACTCGATCGACGGTATGACGCGGCTGACGCGCTCGTAGAGCGGGCGCGTGCGCTCAAGCAGGCCGACGTTGGACATGTCGCGAGGCTTCCCTGAACCAACTTATGCTCATAACGAGCATTGCTGGTGCAATGTTATGCGCGACGGGCGTTTCGTCAAGGATGGCGGAAAAGCAAAGGCAAGGGCTCTGCCCTTGACCCGCTGGGGGCGAGCGCCCCCAGACCCGCATCCATTGGCGTCTTCGCGGGCAGTCTTTCTTGCTTTGCGAAGCATTCAAATCAATCCGCCCCACCTCCGAACTCAACGGTGAGACGCATGACTAAAATAAATGGATTTTAAAGGCTCCGCCTTTAATGGAGTCCAGAGGCAAAGCCTCTGGCCTTACTTGCTTACCTTAAACCCCCAGCACCGACGCCGCCTCGCGCGCCATGCCCGCCAGCACCCCCGGCTGGAACGGCGAGGTCAGCCCGGCCGAGGCGACGAGGTCGCCGAACGGTGCCGAGCCGCCGCGGCTGGCGAGTGCGACATAGGCGTCGAGCGCTCCTTTGTAGTCGCTGCGCGAGCGGGTCCAGAACTGCATCGCGCAGCACAGCGCCAGAGTGTAGTCGATGTAGTAGAACGGCGAGCCGTAGATGTGCTGCTTGGCCTGCCACAGCCCGCCCATCGCCGGATAGGCGAGGTCGCCGTAGTTGCGCCAGGGCATGTAGCGCCGCTCGAGGCTCTGCCAGGTCGCGTGACGCTCGGCGGGGCGCATCGCCGGATGCGCGAACACCTCGTGCTGGAAGTGGTCGACGCAGACGCCGTACGGCAGAAAGGCGAGCGAGCTGATCAGGTGCATGCGCCGGAAGCGGTCGGCCTGCGCCTGCCCGACCAATCGGCCGATCTCGGGGTAGGACAGGAACTCGAGGCCCATCGAGTTGATCTCGGCGGCTTCCGAGGTCGGCCAGAGCAGGTCGATGCCTGGCTGGTCGCGGCTTTGCCAGTTCTGGAAGGCGTGGCCCATCTCGTGGGTGAACACGTTGACGTCGTCGGCGGTGCCGTTGAAGTTGGCGAAGATGAACGGTGCGCCGTGGGTCGGGAACGAGGTGCAGAAGCCGCCGCCCGCCTTGGTCGGCCGGTTCTTGAGGTCGAGGAACTCGCCCTCGACCATGAAGCGGTAGAAGTCGCCGAGGCGCGGGTCCATCGCGTCGAACAAGCCCTGCGCGGCGGCCACGAGGGTGTCGTGATCGCCGACCGGGCCGGGGTTGCCTGCCGGGTCGATCAGGCTTTCGTCCCAATAGTATAACGTGTCCCAGCCGTTCTCGCGTCGGCGCTGCTCGAGCAGGCGGGCGACCAGCGGCGTCACGTGGGTCGCCACCTCGTCGCGGTAGCGGGCGACCTCGTCGGGGCCGTAATCGGTGCGTCGCAGGCGGCGATAGGCGAGCGGGACGTAGCTGTCAAAGCCGAGCGTGCGCGCCATGCCGTGACGCAGCCGCACGAGTTCGTCGTACAACCCGTCGAGGGTGTCGCCGTTCTCGGCGAAGAACGCCCAGTGGGCCTGCTCGGCGCGATGGCGCAGGTCGCGGTCGGGATGCTGGGTGAACGGCGCGAGGCCCGACAGGTTGAGGCTTTGGCCGTCGACCTCGAGGCGCGCCGACGCCATCAGGCTGGTGTAGCGGGTGGCGAGCGCGGCCTCCTCGCGCAACGCGCCGGCGATGGCGGGATCGAACGTCGTGAGGTCGTTGCGCCACAGCCGGTGCAGGTAGGCCGCCTGATCCGCCACCGCATCGGGCAAAGCGAGCAGGCGGCGCTTCACCTTGACCTCGTGCTCGGTCGCCACGGGCGCGAGCGCGTCGGCGTAGTCGCGCGCCGTGCGCCGGTCGGCATCCGCCGTGTCCTGTTCGAAGCGCAGGCCGACCAGCGAGCTCCAGCTCTCATAGGCGCGGCGCGCCTGGTCGAACGCCTCGCGCGCCTCGTCGTGCCGGCCGCGATCGATCAGCACCGTGATGGCGGCGTATTCGACGGCCAGGCTGTCCGCCGTCGGGGTCGGCACGCCGATGTCGGCGAAGCGGAGCTGGGTCATGGCGGGCGGTTCCGGTTGGCTCAGGCGGCCGGCTTGTTGGTCTCGATCAGGCCGCGCACCTCGTCGAGCGCCTCGGTGAAGCGCTGGTTGAGCAAGGTTAGCGCCTCGCCGTTGCTGCGCTGGATGAGGTCACTCAGCTCGCGCATGTTGGCGACGGCGCGCTCGTAGCTGCGCTTCAGCAGGTCCGCCTGGCGCGCCGCCTTCGCCTGCGGCGGCTCCGGGCTCGCCAGCTCGCGCACCTGCTCGCTCAGCTCGGACATCGTCTGCTGCATGATCTCGAGATGACGCCGGGCCACCGTCTGCGCGCCCTCGAGCGCCACCCGGTTCGCCGCCGACAGCACCTCGACGTTGCGCCGGTGCGCCGACAGCAGCGCCTGCATGTCCGGCGTCGCCGGCAACTTGAGCTCGGCGAACATCTTGGTGAAGTCGCCGAACATCCTCGAGGAGGCCTGGGTCGCCGTCTCGCCGAGGCGGCTCGCATGGTCGGACGCGGCCTCGGCGAAGGTCTCGCCGGTCGCCGCCGCCTCGCGCGCGATCTCCGAGCCGGCATCGACCGTGCTGCGCCCCGCCTGTGCCCCCGCTTGTGCCGCCGCCTGCATTCCGGCCCGGCCCGTCTTCACGCTGGCGCCGGCGGCGCGCTTCGCGGCGTCGGCGATATCATTTCCGGTGGGGTCTGCCTGGTCTGCCATGGCACTCTCCTGATGCGTTCTGCGTGCGAGGCCAACGCCCGAAGCCGGCCTCCGGCTGCACGGCGGCTCAGACCGGCGAGGCCGGCGGCGGCACGTCGTCCGGC
>CAXTSD010000284.1:0-3793 GCA_964246775.1 uncultured Acetobacteraceae bacterium
ACATTGCGGCGCGGACCTGTCGGCGCATCCGCCGGGGCCTGTTCTGGGCGTTCGCCTACAACGTGGTCGGCATCCCGCTGGCGGCGGCGGGGCTGCTCAGCCCGGTCGTGGCGGGGGCGGCGATGGCATTCTCCAGCGTGAGCGTGGTCGGCAGCGCGCTGCTGCTGCGCCGCTGGCGGCCCGGGAGCGGGCGCTCGTGACGATCGGCGAGGCATCCGCCGGCTCCGGCGTCTCGGCCAAGATGATCCGCTACTATGAGGACATCGGCCTGATGAAGCCGGCCGAGCGCAACCCGGCCGGCTATCGCCGCTACTGCCCCGCCGACGTGCAGGCGCTGCGCTTCCTCAAGCGCGCCCGCAATCTCGGCTTCTCGGTCGGCCAGATGCGCGAGCTGCTGGCGCTCTGGCGCGACGACAGGCGGGCCAGCGCCGACGTGAAGCGCCTGGCGCTCGCCCATGTCGCCGCCCTGGAGGCCAAGGCGCGCGAACTCGTCGAGATCAGCAGCGCGTTGCGCGACCTGGCGGAGCGCTGCGACGGCGACCATCGACCGAACTGCCCGATCATCGACGAGCTGGCAGAGCGGCTGCCGGAGCCTGCACCCCCGGGCAGCCGGGAGTGACCGCCGGCGGCTGGTTGCATGCGCTTGCCCTGGCGTGGTTGGGGCTGGCTGTCCTCTGCGCGGCGGTGATCGTCGCCGACATGCTGCGACGGCCGCAGCAGATGGCGGTCATGTACCCGGTCTGGCCGATCAACGCCCTCTATCTCGGTCCGATCGCGCTCTGGGCCTATTGGGCGATGGGACGAGAGAACTCGACGGCGCGAGAGCCGGGCGCCGCCGCCGGACATGCGCAGAACCAGCGCGTCGCGGACGCGTCGCCGTCCTGGCCGCAAGTGTTCAAAGGCAGCATGCATTGCGGGGCCGGCTGCACCCTGGGCGACATCTTGGCCGAAACGGCGGTGTCCCTGCTCGGCATCACACTTGCCTCCGCCTTCGGCGCGGAACTCGCCGGCGACTTCGCGGCTGCCTATCTTCTCGGCCTCGCCTTCCAGTATTTCGCCATCGTGCCGACGCGCGGCCTGGCGTTTGGCAAGGGCGTCGTCGAGGCGGCAAAGGCGGACACGCTCTCCCTGGTGGCGTTCGAGGTCGGCCTGTTCGGCTGGATGACGCTGATGCGCTTCGTGCTGTTCGATCCGCCGCTGCGGCCGGATCAGGCGACGTATTGGTTCATGATGCAGGTCGGCATGGCGATCGGGTTCGTCACCTCGTGTCCCGTCAACGCCTGGCTGATCCGGCGCGGGATCAAGGAAGCCATGTAGCGGCGTCCTGCCTCACGATATCGTCATTACACCTTGCCACGCGGGAGTTACCAGCTCGACCCGCAGACTCCACGCTCCGGCAGTCTCGGCGCCAGGTTCGCGGACCGCTCGCCGGCCGTCGTGGCGCTGATCGGCCTCCAGCAAACCTTGAGCTGGCCGCTGCTGTCTCTCTGGGCGCTTCGTGGCTGACTGAACCAGAGCGTTCCTGGTATAGGCCTCCCACCTTATCGGAGGGCCGACATGGACGGTAACATCGCTCCCGCTGCGCTCCCGCCTGCTCCGTCCGGCCACAGCCACGTCTTCCTCAGCGCCGGCCACGAACGGGCGGAGCGCCGAACCTGGTGGGTCATCGCGCTCTGTGGCGCGATGATGGTGCTGGAGATCGCGGGCGGGCTCGCGTTCGGGTCGATCGCGCTGGTCGCCGACGGGCTGCACATGAGCACCCACGCGGGCGCGATGCTGCTGGCGGCCCTGGCCTACAGCTACGCTCGAAAGCACGCGCAGGACCCCCGCTTCACCTTCGGCACCGGCAAGCTGGGCGATCTGGCCGGCTTCACCAGCGCCATCGTGCTGGCGATGATCGCCATCCTGATCGGCTACGAGGCGCTCGGCCGCGTGTTCGCACCGGTGCCGATCCGCTTCGCCGAGGCAATCCCGATCGCGGTCCTCGGCCTGACCGTGAACGTCGCCAGCGTCGCGCTGCTGAGCGGCGGCGACCACGGGCATGGCCATGGGCATGGCCATGCGCACGGCCACGGCCACGACCACGGCGACGAGCACGCCGAGGAACGCAGCATCACGACGCCTGAAGGCGTGCTGGCGCTCAGCGTGTTCGAGGACCACGCCCCACCCGTGTTCCGGTTGCGATCGCCGGCGGGTCATGCGCTCGGCGCTCACGTGACGGTGGAGACCGTGCGGCCGGACGGCGCCCGCCAGGTGTTCGCCATGCAGGATCGGGGTGGCTGGCTGGAAAGCGCCGACACCATCCCCGAACCGCACCGGTTCGCCGCCACCTTGCGCATCGGCAGCGGCGCGTATCGCGTTGAATTCGATGAGCACGAGCATGGTGGCGACGGCGCCGCAAGCCGGGACAACAACATGCGGGCGGCAATCATCCACGTGGTTGCGGACGCAGCCGTGTCGGTTCTGGTCATCGCCGGGCTCGTGCTGGCCCGCGCCTTCGGCTGGCTCTGGATGGACCCGCTTGCCGGCATCATCGGCGCCGCCGTGATTGCGAGCTGGTCCTATGGATTGATCCGTGACACCGGCGCCATTCTGCTCGACATGGTGCCCGATCGCCGTGTGGCGGATGGTGTAAGGCAGGTCATCGAGAAAGACGGCGACACCTTGGCCGACCTGCACCTCTGGCGGCTCGGGCCGGGGCATCTGGGGGCCATCGTCGCGGTCGCCACGGCGCAGCCGACGCGCGAACCGGAGCACTATCGACACTTGCTCGCACGCTTCCCAGCCTTGTCGCACGTCACGGTCGAGGTGCAGCGGTCGTAACCTCAGTCGTCGCCCATCATTCGGGGGAATGGATCGCCATGCGTCTGTCATCGGTCGTCGGCGCCGTGCTGCTACTCGGTTCGCCCGCGATCGCCGAGCCGCCACCGGCGCCGGACCCGTATGCGGCGCAGTCGCGGCACGAGCGCACGATCGCCTATCAGAGGGAGCGCGGCGATTACGACATGCAGGTGCGGGTGCTGAACTTCGCGGTCGGCTGCAGGGTCATTGGCGCTGATGAGGCCGGGCCGCCGGTCGCGGCGGCAGGCGCGGCGCTGGCCAGGGAGGGCAGGCGGCTTGGCATCGCCGACACGATCGACGCGTTGACCAGCGCCGCTGCACAAGCGGGGCGGCAGCGGGCGACGCAGCCGAATGCCTGCCACTACTGGCACGATCACCCGGACGCCGTGGCCTTCGTGCAGGCGCAGCTGGCCCGACCGACGAAGTAGCAAGCCATCCCGCGTCGGCCTTGCCCGGCGACTGACAGGCTGTATTGATCCTGATGCGCGGCACGCCGATCTATGACCCCTGCGCCCGGCGGACACCGCTTGCGGGGCTCACTTCGGCTCCGATTGCAGCCATGACGTGATCCCGCGCCGCGCATCGTGTAGCCTGTCGCGTCCGCACTCCTCGAGGAAGCCTGCTCCCGCATGCCGCTGCACTATTCGGCCGATGACCTCCGCGCGCTGTTCGATGCCTCGACCCTAAGCCGCGCCCGCGCCCTCGTCATGCTGCAGGCGGTTGATGCGACGCTCGACGGCGCCACCATCCATGCGCGTGTCGATCAGGGCGGCGTGCGTCGCAGCGTCAAGGTGGCGCCCGCCGCGGCGGCGCGTGGCGGATCGCGCTCCAATGCCGAGGCGCTCGGCGCCGGCGCGCGTTGCAGCTGCCGACATGCCGCGTGCGTGCACGTCGCGGCCGGCCTGCTCAAGGCGCTGGAGCAGTTCCCGCAGCTTCGTGCCGCCGAACAGGC
>CAXTSD010000285.1:0-3788 GCA_964246775.1 uncultured Acetobacteraceae bacterium
CGACCGCCGCCAGGCCGATCGTCACCAGCGGCAGCCGCAGCCGGCGCCGGCGCGTTTGTGGTCCGTGCAACTGCAAGCTCGTCGCGCCGAGCGTGATGATGGCGCCGTCATCAAGTGTGCGGCGGCCGCCGGCAGGCAGGGCATGATTACGGTGCTTGGCAAGACCCCTGGCGCTGGCGCGATCGCGCACGCGCGCGCCGGCTGCCAGCGCCTCGATCCTGGCCGAACCCGAAGCCGGGTCGATCTCCAGCACCGCGTGGCGGTCGGCGACCAGCGCGTCGGCCAGCACGATTTCATTGTCGCGGTGCTGGCCGAAGCACCACCGCCCCGGCGCCAGCGGCACCACCGCGCCGGCGTTCGGGCCGCTGGCGATCTCGACCCGCCATAGCGGCGGGGCGCCGCTTTGCGCCGATGTCATGCGGCGGCCTCCTGGTTGTTGCGTGGCGTGACGATGCTGGCGAACGGGGTTCCGGCCGCTCCTCCGGAACCCCAGGCCGAGCGCTGACCCTTAGGCGTGCGTCAGATCTGCGGACGCTGCTTGACGGCGTCGAGCGCGCTGTCGCCGGCAACCTTGATCTGGGTGACCTGCTCCTCGAAAATCTGCGCCTGGGCGTAGGTATCGGTCAGGGTCCCCAGTCTGGCATTATCACTGGCGACGGTGTCGGCCTGCGTTCCGTTGGTGGGGGCGATTGATCCGCTCATGTCATGCTCCTGAAGCCATGTTGGCTGGTTGAGTTGCAAAGACCATTGCTGGTCTTCTCATAGTCGCGGGAAATACAACCTCCACGGTTCCCCGCGACTTCGTAGGACAGTCTCCGCCGCCGCCTGAACGTTTCGCCCACGCACGCGCAGCGATCGCCAGAGTAACGACAGATCTCCGCAAGTCAGTACAAGTGTATTCCCTGCAAGCCGCTAGTGCTACAACCACCAGTTCAGGTGATCAGGGAAGCATTATCGTCAGTTGCAGACCTCCCTCGCTTGACTGTTTTCTCTGTCCTGACGACCGCCTTGGGTGATCGCCGCCGCAATGCTTCCCATCCTCAACTCCGGCCTGTCAACTACAACCTGTTCAACGGTTTCGTTTCAGATCATGCTTCACGAAATTATCGCATTGCATCGGCAGCGCGCCCTTGTCGGGCTGCCGGTCGCCATGCCAAGGTCGGCGCCGAGCCGCGACGACTACAGTCTGGTCGAGCCGATCAGCCGGTCAAGCGGCACCAGTATTGCTATGGGTGAACGATGCGTCCGGTCGTTTCTTTTCCGCAGTACAATTGTGGGCGGGCTGCCGGCCGGGCTGCGGTGGCGCTGTGCGCGGCGCTCGCGACGTCGATCGTGGTGCCGCCGGCCTCGGCGATGCCGCTGCCGCAGTCCGACCAGTTGGTCGCGCTCAGCGTCGTCGACCAGGATCTCGCCGACGTGCTGAGCGAGCTTGGCGATCAGGCGGGATGGCGGGTCAGCGTCAGCCCGGCGGTGCATGGCCGGGTGCATGGCCGCCTGCCGCCGGCGACGGCGACCGCCTCGCTCGACCGGCTGGCCAGGATGTTCGGCTTCGAGTGGTATTACGACGGCGAAACGGTATACGTTTCGGCTTACGGCGAGTCGGCGTCCAAGCTGCTGGCGCTGGGCGGGGTCGGCGTCGACCGATTGTCGCGCACGCTCAGCCAGCTCGGGATCGCCGATCCGCGCTGGCCGATCCGCACCGCCGACGAGGCCGGGCTCGGCTTGGCCGAAGGGCCGCCGCGCTATCTCGCGCTGATCGAGCAGACCTTGGCCGCCCTGCCGGCGCCGGGGGTGCGCTCCGGCGAGGTGCACGTCTTCCGCGGCGCCGCCGCCAGCCCGTCGCTGTAGCGCGCGCATGGTTCGCGCCGTCGCAGCCAACGATCGACGAAAGACGGATCGAGCGCCCCTTCGGGGCCGTCTCTCGTGCGAGCAGCCGCCGATCCATCCCGCCCGATGGACGGCTCACCGATCTGACACAGGAGCAGGCTGATGGGTTTCGACATCGGAGGCATATTCAAGGACGTGATGGATGTGGCCGAGATCGTCGGCAGCGGTGGCGCCGACGTGATGGCCTGGGCCAATGCGATTGGCGACATCGCCAACACGGTCAGCGAAGCGGAGGGCCAGCCGCAGCAGGGCGGCATGGCCGGCGCTGGCGGCCTAGGCGGAATCATGGGCGACGTCGGCTCGCTGGCTTCGATCGCGTCGATGATCTGAGCATCGACGGGCGGACGCCCGAACACCGGATTGCACAGCAACAGATCGCAAAGGAAGGCAAGAGATGAACGAAATGAGCATAGGCGCCCAGCTCGATACGCAGCTGGGCTCGGGAGGGGCGAGCACGCCGTTCCTCGGCAGCTACCAGGGTCTCGACAGCCGGACGCTGAACGCGCTGGTCGCATTGCAGAACGACTATCGGCAGCAGGCGCCGACGTCGAACCAGTCGACGGCGCTGCAGGATCTGTATTCGGCGCGCGACGCGTCCGATCCGCAGCTGCGCGCCGCCCTGATCGCCGACGCCGTCAGGCAGCTGACGCCGGAAGGCGCACAGCCGCTGCAACTGGGCGCGGATGCCCCGGCCAGCGGCTTTGCGGCGCCGCAAAGCGCGGCGTACCAGAGCGCGGCGTACCAGGGCGCGGCGTATCAAAGCGCGGCGCCCCGAAGCGCGTACGAACCCGCGGCGCCGACCGACAGCACCGGGAGCGACCCGTCGCTGAGCGTGTCGGGCAACTCGATCGATACCGGCCGCTACACCATCACCGCGAGCCAGAGCCAGGCCGGGCAGCTGACCATCCACGACAACCAGACCGGCAAGGACACCGTGGTGTGGGGCGACCCGCACATCACCGCCAACGGCAAGGACACGGCGCAATTCCAGCATAACGGGCTGACACTCAAGCTCGATGACGGCACGACGGTGCAGATCCAGCCAACCGCCGTCGATGGCGGCGGCCACTCCTACATCAACCAGGTCGCTGTCACGAAGGGCGACCAGGCGGTGACGATGAGCGGCTTTCACTCCGGCAGCCTGCACACCTCGGACGTGATGAACGGCCAGGCGCAGGGGACCGAGCAGGCGTTCAATGCTCCGAACGAAGACACCGTCTTCGAGGGCGACGACGACAACCTGTATTTTGAGAACGCCAATGGCAGCATGGGCGGGCAGATCGTCAACAGCGGCAGCGGCGAGGTCAATCTCGACCAGACCGCCGGCAGCGGCAGCGGCGGCGGCACCGCCTCTGGCGCCAGCAGCACCGACTCGATGACGGCTCTGCAGCAGGCGATCCAGAACTACACCTCTGGCTTCATGCAGACGATGATGAACAGCCTGTTCGCGCAGATCATGTCGAACTCCGGCTTCAACAGCTGAGCCGGGCAGTCCGGCCGCGCTCCACCCCGCTGCGGGCGGGCGCGGCCGGACTGGTTTGATCCGTATGCCTTGCCGACCCGTACGGTCCTGCCGGAAGGCGGGCCGGAAAGCGGGCGCTCGCCGCACGTCGCTAAGATGCACGTCGCATCCATGAGGTCAGCCATGTCGCCGACACCCCAGATTGCTCCCGTCCCGCCGCTGCAGGATCCACCGCTGCAGGAAGCGTCCACGAGCGCGCCGATGCAGCTCGACGCCTTCCAGTCCGCCGGCGCGGCGGCCTCGCCGTTCGCCGATCCGGCCGCGATGGGCCGCAGCCTGCTGGCCTCGCTTGACGGCTTCCAGATGCGGGCGGCCCAGGTGCAATCGGCCACCCGTGCGCTGCAGACCGGCGCGCCTCCGGCGGGCGACCCCGCCGGCG
>CAXTSD010000286.1:0-3774 GCA_964246775.1 uncultured Acetobacteraceae bacterium
GGGCGGCGCTTCGGCGGGCTCGGGCGGTGCCTCGGGATGACGGCCGCCGGCGCCTCTGCCTCGCGGGCTCACGCCTGCTTGGCCAGCCGATCAAAGGCGGCGAGACGGGTGAGCAGGGCCGGCATGTCGCGCAGGCTGATCATCGTCGGCCCGTCGCTCGGCGCCGCATCGGGGTCCTGGTGGGTCTCGATGAACAGGGCGCTGACGCCGACGGCGAGTGCGGCGCGGGCGAGCACCGGGGCGAACTCGCGCTGGCCGCCGGAGGCGCGGCCGAGGCCGCCCGGCTGCTGCACCGAGTGCGTCGCGTCGAACACCACCGGGTAGCCGGTCGCGGCCATGATCGGCAGCGCGCGCAGGTCGCTGACCAGGGTGTTGTAGCCGAAGCTCGCGCCGCGCTCGGTGAGCAGTATGCGGCGGTTGCCGGTGTCGGCGATCTTGGCGGCGACCTCAGCGATGTCCCAGGGTGCGAGGAACTGTCCCTTCTTCACGTTGACCGCGGCGCCGGTCTGCCCGGCGGCGATCAGCAGGTCGGTCTGGCGGCACAGAAACGCCGGGATCTGCAGGATGTCGACGGCTTCGGCGCTGGGCGCGCATTGTTCCGTCGCGTGCACGTCGGTGAGCACCGGCACGCCGTGGGTCGCGCCGATGTCGGCGAGTATGTCGAGACCTTGGGCAAGGCCGATGCCGCGGACGGCGGTGGCCGACGTGCGGTTCGCCTTGTCGAAGCTGCTCTTGTAGACGAGCGGGATGTTCGCGGCGCGGGTCATTGCGACGAGGGCGGCGGCGATCTCGTGCGCGTGGGCGCGGCTTTCGATCTGGCACGGGCCGGCGATCAGCACGAACGGATGGCGGGCGCCGAACACGACGTCGCGGACGGTTACCTCAGACAAGGCGCGAGTGCTTCAGCGCGGCGGTGATGAAGCTCGAGAACAGCGGATGCGGATCGAACGGCTTTGATTTCAGCTCCGGGTGATACTGCACGCCGATGAACCAGGGGTGCTGCCGATATTCGATGATCTCGGGCAGTATGCCGTCCGGCGACAGGCCGGAGAAGCGCAGCCCGGTCGCCTCGAGGCGCTCGCGGTAGTGGACGTTGACCTCGAAGCGGTGGCGGTGGCGCTCCTCGATCTCGGCGCGGCCGTCATAGATGCCGCGCACCAGGGAATGTTCGGCGAGCACCGCCGGATAGGCGCCGACGCGCATGGTGCCGCCGAGGTCGCCGCCGGCCTCGCGCCGCTCGCGCTCGGGCCCGCGCGCCCACTCGGTGAGCAGGCCGACGACCGGCTGGTCGGTCGGGCCGAACTCGGTCGATGAGGCGTCGGCGAGGCCGGCGAGGTTGCGGGCGCATTCGATGACCGCCATCTGCATGCCGAAGCAGATGCCGAGGAACGGCACCCGGCACTCGCGGGCGAAGCGCACCGCGGCGATCTTGCCCTCGGTGCCGCGCTCGCCGAAGCCGCCAGGCACCAGTATGCCGTGCACGCCCTCGAGCCGGTGCATCGATTGCGGCGAGGCGAACACCTCGCTGTCCATCCAGTCGAGCTGCACCCGCACCCGGTTCGCGATGCCGCCATGGGCGAGCGCTTCGGCGAGGCTCTTGTAGCTGTCGAGCAGGTTCGTGTACTTGCCGACGATGGCGATGCGCACCTCGCCTTCCGGCGCGCGCACCGTGGCGGCGATGCGCCGCCAGCGCGCGAGATCCGGCGGCTGGCCGGACGGCAGGCCGAAATGGCGCAGCACCTCGCGGTCCATGCCGTTCTCGTGATAGCTGATCGGCACCGCATAGATGGTGTCGACGTCAAGTGCGGCGACCACCGCCTCGGGACGGACGTTGCAGAACGAGGCGATCTTGCGCCGCTCGGTGTCCGGCAGCGGCCGGTCGGAGCGGCACAGCAGCATCTGCGGCTGGATGCCGACGTTCTGCAGCTCCTTCACCGAATGCTGCGTCGGCTTGGTTTTCAGCTCGCCGGCGGTCGCGATGTAGGGCACCAGCGTCAGGTGCACGTACATCGTCCGCTCCGGGCCGAGATCGTTGCCGAGCTGGCGGATCGCCTCGAGGAACGGCAGGCTCTCGATGTCGCCGACGGTGCCGCCGATCTCGATCAGCGCGAAATCGAGGTCGTCGGTCTCGCGCAGCACCGCCTCCTTGATCGCGTCGGTGATGTGCGGGATCACCTGCACGGTGGCGCCGAGATAGTCGCCGCGGCGCTCCTTCGCGATCACCTCGGAGTAGATACGGCCGGTGGTCGCGTTGTCGGCCCTGGTCGCGTGCACGCCGGTGAAGCGCTCGTAGTGGCCGAGATCAAGGTCGGTCTCGGCGCCGTCGTCGGTCACGAACACCTCACCGTGCTGATACGGGCTCATCGTGCCGGGATCGACGTTGAGGTAGGGGTCGAGCTTGCGCAGCCGGACGCGGTAGCCGCGCGCCTGCAGCAGTGCGGCGAGCGCCGCCGAGGCGATGCCCTTGCCGAGGGAGGAGACCACGCCGCCGGTGATGAAGACGAACCGCGTCATGGACGCCTGTCCTACACCCGCTCGCGGCTGCCCGGAAACCCTGTGGCGACAAGATCGGCGGCCTGTCGTCCGGAAAGCACGGCGCCGCCCACGGTGCCGGCGAGACCCTCGCCCGCCGTCGCCTCGCCGGCGAACACCAGGCGACCGCCGGCCAGCGGTTCGGCGAGCTTTTTGCGCGCGAAGCTGCCGCCTACCACGGCGTAGGCGTAGGCGCCGAGATAGCAATCATCCTCGGCCCAGCGGCTCGCGACGCCGGTCTGCGCGACGGCGCGGCGGGCGTCGTTGCCGAGCATGGCGGCGAGCTGGTCGCGCATGAAGGCGCAAGCGGCGCGCTCGCCGTCGCCAGCGAGCTGCCAGGCGGCCTGGCCGCCGACGAAACCGATGACGTGGTCGGCGTTATCCGGCCAGGCCTGGAAGATCGCCGCCGGCTCGTCAGGCGCCAGCATCCGGTCGAGCGTGCAGTTGGCCGGCAGGCCGAGCCGGTCGGCGCCGGTGGCGCTGAGCGCGATCTTGCTGAGCAGGCCCTGCGGCAGCGCCTCGAGTGCGGCCTGGTGATCCGCCGGCAGCGCCGGATCGAAGCGCAGGCCGCCGGCGCGCAGCACGCCGGTCGAGACGGTGACGATCGCCGCGTCGGCCTCGATCGTGCCGCGATCGGTCGCGACCCGCACGCGAGGGCCGCGCCAGTCGATCGCGCTCGCCCGCGTGTCGAGGCGAACGGCGCCGGCGGGCGGGCCGAGCCACTCGGCGACGAAGCGGCCCATGCCGCCTGGGGCGCGCAGGTTGCGCCCGCCGAGCCGGTTCGCCTGCCAGTCCCGCAGCGACAGCCGGCTCGCATCGGCGGCGGCGATGATCGGCGCCTCCCAGGTCTCGACCGTGGCGGCCCAGGGTTTGCCGCGTCGCGGCAGCGCCGCTTCGGCGACGCTGATGTCGGGGCCATCGAGGCGGGCTTCGAGCGCCGCTTCGAACGCGCCCTGCTCGGCTTCGTAGGCCGCCGCCTCGTCCGGGCTCGCCGGTCGGCCGCCGACGAAACTGCGGCTGCAGGTCATCTCCGGCGGGTCGATCAGCGCAACGCCGTGCGCCTCGGCGAGTGCCGTGAGCGGGTTGCGCTCGGCGTCGTGGATCCAGGAGGCGCCGATGTCGAACGCGGCGCCGCCGAGTGCAGCCGGATGCATCGTGTGGGCACGGCCGCCGACCCGCCCGCTCGCCTCGATCAGCGTCACCTCGTGCCCGAGCGCGCGCAGCCGGGCGGCGGCCGTGCCC
>CAXTSD010000287.1:0-3753 GCA_964246775.1 uncultured Acetobacteraceae bacterium
GCAGTCGTCCGGTCGCCGCGCCCTGACCGTCGTCGTGGTGCTCGGCCAGCACCCGCTCGCCCGCGACCAGCGCCGCGAGGCACGGCCCGGAGGCGGCGTCGATCACCAGCAGTTGCGGGCGCTCAGATGATGCGGCAGGCATCGTCGAAGCGGAGCCGCGGGTCGCGCGCGTGCTGGCCGACCGGCTCGCCGTAGCCGAGATTGACCAGGAAGTTGGATCGCCAGCCCTCTTCGGCGAGGATCGTCGCGTCGACCATGGTCTGGTCAAAGCCGGACATCGGCCCCGCATCAAGGCCAAGCGAGCGCGCCGCCAGTATCAGATAGCCGCCCTGCAGCGTGCCGTTGCGGAACGCCGTCTCCTCGGCAAGAGCGGGGTTGTCGGCAAACCAGCCGCGCGCGTCGGCATGCGGGTAGAGTTCGGGCAGGAACTCGTAGAAGCGCGGCTCGGTGGCGACGATCACCGTCACCGGCGCCGTCATCGTCTTCTCGAGGTTGCCGGCCGAGAGCGCCGGGCGCAGCCGCTCGCGAGAGGCGCGCGAGCACAGGAAGACGAAGCGCGCCGGCGAGCAATTGGCCGAGGTCGGCCCGAGGCTCAGCAGGTCATACAGCTCGTGCAGCACCTCCTGCGACACCGGCAGGCTGCTCCAGCGGCTGAATGTGCGCGCCGAGCGAAAGATCTGGTCGAGTGCGGCGGCCGTCAGCCCGCTCGCGTGCGGCGTGGCCGGCTCGGCCTGGCTCAGAGCTCGACCTGCTCCACCGAGACCACCTCGGGCACATAGTGGCGCAGCATGTTCTCGATGCCGTGCTTCAGCGTCGCCCGCGACGACGGGCAGCCGCTGCAGGCGCCCTGCATGTGCAGCATCACGACCCCGTCGCGATAGCCGCGAAACACGATGTCGCCGCCATCGCCCGCCACCGCCGGGCGCACCCGCGTATCCAGCAGTTCCTTGATCTGCACCACGATCTCGCGATCCGCCTCGGCGACCTCCTCCTCCGCCTCGACATCCCGGCCGCCCTCGATCATCGGGCGGCCGGAGACGAAATGCTCCATCACGGCGCCGAGCACCTGCGGCCGCAGCGCCTGCCAGTCGATATCCTCGTTCTTGGTCACGGTGATGAAGTCGCCGCCGAGGAAGACGCGGGCGACGCCAGGCAGCTCGAACAGCGCGCTGGCGAGCGGGCTCGTCCCGGCCGCCTCGGGGGCGGCGAAATCGGCCGTCGCGTGTCCCATGACATCCCGCCCCGGCAGGAATTTGAGGGTCGCGGGGTTTGGCGTGCTCTCGGTCTCGATGAACATCGATCTTGTCCGCGTCCTGTTTGATAGGCACGATCTGGGCCGGTCGCGCGGCCAGGACAAGTGCAGGCCGCGCGACACAGGCCGCGCGATACAGGCCGCGCGATACCGGAAGGCGCGCGCTACAGGCGCCGCAGCGCGTCCGCCAAGCCGATCGTCGCCGAGCCGCGCGGCTTTGCCTGCGGCTGGTTCGGCGAGGGCGACCAGCCGGTCAGCATGCCGAGCCGGAGCTTCGCCTCGATACGACCCTCGACCAGAGGCAGGCTGGCGAGCGCGGTCGGGAACAGGCTTGGCGACGGCACGCGGCGGTCACGCAGCTGCACGGCGTTGCTTTCGCCTCCGTCGCGCAGGTCGCGCAACAGGGCGGCGGGGTCGGCGTAGGAAAGCGTGATCTCATCCAGGTCGGCGACCGGCAAGGCGAAGCCGGCGCGGGTCAGCAACGAGGCGCAATCGCGCAGATCGGGGAATGGCGAGACGCGCGGGGCGGCGCCGCCGCGCAGCCCGCCCGGGGCGCGGGCGTGCGCCTGACCCAGCGGGTCGAGCGTGCCGAGTACGGGCAGGCTGGCGAGCAGCAAGCCATCCGGGCGCAGCGCCCGCCGAAGCTGGATGAGGGCGCCTGGCAGGTCGTTCACCCAGTGCAGCGACAGGTTGGCGACCACGAGGTCGGCCGAGGCTTCGGCGATCGGCAGGCGCTCCTCGTCGGCGACGACGGCGGGGCGGTGCGCGCCCAACATGCGACGGCTGAGATCGAGGCTGACGGTCTCGATGCCGCGCGCCTCGAGCAACGGCGCGACGACGCCTCGCCCGCCGATGTCGAGCGCGCGGGTAAAGCGGATGGTGGTGTCGTCCAGGCGGTCGAGCAGGCGCTCGGCGACCTCGGCGAGGATCGGCGCGACGCGGCTGACCCGGCAGGCGGCGCGCTCGCGATGGCGCCGGACGGCGGTGCGGTCGAACACGGTGATGCTGTCCATGCCGTCTCAGATGCGGCGTGCCGGCAAACGCGCCAGGGGCGACGGCGCAAGCCGATGCATAAGCCGAGGCTTTGCTGAAATCGCGTGTCGAACGTGCCGCAGAGTGGTAGAGTGGAGTGGTGAATACTCAATCCCAGGTTGTTACGTTGGCGCGGCGCGCCGGCGAAGCGGCGTTGTCGCTGCTGCTGCCGATGCCGTGCGCGCGCTGCGGCGACATGCCGGCGCCGGGCGGGATGTGCGCGTCGTGCAGGGCGGGCCTCACCTGCATCGTCGCGCCGTTCTGCCAGCGCTGCGGCGTCGGCTTCGCGGCGGGTGAGGGCGGCAGTCACTGCTCGCAGTGCCTCGCGTCGCCACCGCCATGGGGCGAGGCGCGCGCGGCGTGGCGCTATGATGACGGCTCGAAGGCCCTGCTGCTCGGCTTCAAGCATGCCGACCGGATGGAGCATGCCGGGCTGATCGCCTCGCATATGGCGATCGCCGGCGCGGCGCTGCTGGCGCGGGCGGAGCTCGTCGTGCCGGTGCCCTTGCACCCGTCGCGGCTGCGCCAGCGTCGCTTCAATCAGTCGGCGCTGCTGGCCAGGCGACTCGCGCGCGGCGCCGGCCGGCCGGCCTGTCTTGACGCGCTGACACGGCTGCGCCGCACGCTGCCGCTGATCGAGCACAATGCGTCGGCACGGGCCGCCATGCTGGACGGCGCGATCGCCGTCACGCCGCGGCGCTACGGGCAGGTGGTCGGCCGACGGGTGCTGCTGATCGACGACGTGCTGACCTCGGGCGCGACGGCGCGCGCCTGCACCCTCGCGCTGCTCGGCGGCGGCGCGACCTCGGGCGATTCGCTGGGCGCGGCGAGAGCCGCGCGGGCGCAGTGACGGCGAGAGCCGCGCGGGCGCAGTGACGGCGAGAGCCGCGCGGGCGCGGTCACGGCGAGAGCCGCGCGGGCGTTGGCGGCGGCTTGCATCCGCTCGCGAGCGGCCCGATCTAAGCGCCGTCCACGAACGGGTCCGGGAGCGATGCCGAAGATCGAGATCTACACCCAACCCTGGTGTCCGTATTGCGCAAGGGCGCTGAGCCTGCTGACCAGCAAGGGTGTCGCGTTCGAGGAGATCAATGCGCCAGGCGGCTCGCCGGAGCGGGCGGCGGCGCGCGAGCGGTCCGGTGGCAAGACCTCGGTGCCGCAGGTATTTGTCGATGGCAAGTCGCTCGGCGGTTCGGACGATCTGCGTGCGCTCGATCGCGGCGGCAAGCTCGACGCGCTGCTCGGCATCGCCTGAACGTGCGGGGCTGAGCGCATGGCGATAATGCGGGCTGCACGCCTTCGGCATCACGTCAGGACCTCGCGTACGAACGCCGCGGACTGCCGATGATCCACTACGCGCTGCGCTGCGCCCGCGACCATGCATTTGACGGCTGGTTTCGCGACAGCACCAGCTTCGAGGCGCAGGCCGCCGATGGCTCGCTCGAATGCCCGGTCTGCGCCGACCGCGGCAT
>CAXTSD010000288.1:0-3680 GCA_964246775.1 uncultured Acetobacteraceae bacterium
TTTTTATATACCCGCCCCCTCTTTTTTGGGGGCCCCCCCCCCCCCCCCCCCCCCTTGACTTGCCTTTGACTTGCCTTGCCCTACTTGGCGCTCACGCCTTGCCGCCCCTCGTGGCGGATGCGATCCTGGCGGCTTCTGACGTGACGAGGATTGCATGGCCAAGATCAAGGTGAAGACCCCTGTCGTCGAGCTAGACGGCGACGAGATGACGCGGATCATCTGGGGTTTCATCAAGGACAAGCTGGTCCTGCCCTATCTCGACATCGACCTGCGCTACTACGATCTCGGCATCGAGTATCGCGACGAGACCGGTGACCGGGTGACCGTCGAGGCGGCGAATGCGATCAAGGAGTTCGGCGTCGGCGTGAAGTGCGCGACGATCACGCCGGACGAGGCGCGGGTGAAGGAGTTTTCGCTCAAGAAGATGTGGCGCAGCCCGAACGGCACCATACGCAACATACTCGACGGCACGATCTTTCGCGAGCCGATCATCTGCGCCAACGTGCCGCGCCTGGTGCCGCACTGGAACCAGCCGATCGTCATCGGCCGCCACGCCTATGGCGACATCTACCGCGCCGTCGAGATGAAGATCCCCGGGCCGGGCACGGTTCGGCTGATCTACGAGCCGGCCGACGAGGAGCAGGAGCGGGCGCAGATACTCTCGGTGATGGAGTTCAAGGGGCCGGGCGTCGCGATGGGCCAGCACAACACCCGCCGCTCGATCGAGGGGTTCGCGCGGGCGTCGTTCAATTACGGGCTGGCGCGCAACTTCCCGGTCTATCTGTCAACCAAGAACACCATACTCAAGGCCTATGACGGCATGTTCAAGGACATCTTCCAGGAGGTGTTCGACCAGGAGTTCGCCGAACCGTTCCGGCAAGCCAAGCTGACCTACGAGCACCGGCTGATCGACGACATGGTGGCCTCGGCGCTGAAATGGTCGGGCGGCTATGTGTGGGCGTGCAAGAACTACGACGGCGACGTGCAGTCCGACATCGTGGCGCAGGGGTTCGGCAGCCTCGGGCTGATGACCTCGGTGCTGATGAGCCCTGACGGGCAGACGGTGGAGAGCGAGGCGGCGCACGGCACGGTGACCCGGCACTACCGCGAGCACCAGCGCGGGCGCGAGACCTCGACCAATCCGATCGCCTCGATCTTCGCCTGGACGCGCGGCCTGATCTATCGCGGCCGGTTCGACGACACGCCGGACGTGACCGCGTTCGCCGAGACGCTGGAGCGCGTCTGCGTGCAGACGGTGGAGCAGGGCGCGATGACCAAGGACCTGGCGGTGCTGATCGGGCCGGAGCAGCGCTGGCTCAACACCCAGGATTTTCTCGCCAGGATCGACGACAACCTGCGGGATGCGATGGCGCACGCCTGATGGCGCCAGAAAACGGCGCGCCGGTGACGGCGCGAGAAACGGCGCGACGCGGCTTCCTGATGACCTCTCTGGTCGCCGGCTACACGCTCGCGACCGGCGGGCCGACGCTGGCTGCGATCCGCACCGGCGCCGACGGGTTGCAGGCCGGGCCGACCGCGATCCCGGTCGGCGATGGGCACCTTCCGGGCTATTACGCGCGGCCGGCGGGCAACGGCGCGCCGCCGGTGGTGCTGGTGATCGAGGAGATCTTCGGCGTCCACGAGTATATCCGCGACGTCTGCCGCAGGCTCGGCCATCTCGGCTACATGGCGATCGCGCCGGAGTTGTACGCGCGCATCGCCGACCTTTCGACGATGAGCGACCCGCAGCAGATCGTCCGCGACGTGATCCTGCAGGCGCCGGACGCGCAGTTGCTCGCCGACCTCGACCACACCGCGGGCTGGGCGGCGCAGCTTGGTGGTGACGCGAACCGGCTCGGCTGCATCGGCTTCTGCCGCGGCGGCCGCGACACCTGGCTCTACGCCGAGCACAGCGCCCGGCTCAGGGCGGCGGTCGCGTTCTACGGCCCGGTCGCCGGGCCGACCAGCGCCATCCAGCAGCGCAACCCGATCGACCTCGCGGCCAGCCTGCATGCGCCGCTGCTCGGGCTGTATGGCGGCCAGGACACCAGCATCAAGCTTGCCGACGTGCAGCGCGCCGCCGGCATCGCGCGCCATGCTGGGCGCACGGTGGATATCTTCGAGTATCCCGACGCCGGGCATGGGTTTCACGCGGATTACCGGGCCAGCTATAATCCGCGCGACGCTGCGGATGCCTGGTCGCGGGCGATCGCCTGGCTGCGGCGCTACGGGGTGTGACTAGAGCGCTTTCAGGCTGACCGTATCCGGTCAGCGCGCTCTAGCTTTTTGTTCAGCGAGCAGTTTTACCGCCCGGAGTGAGTCCACTCCGAGCGGAACTGCTCTAGCGCCACCCTCCGGAGACGGAGCGGGAGGTCGGGACAGCGGCGTCGGCGTCGAGTTGCGCCTCGATCCAGGCTTGCGCGGCGTCGAATGTTTCGAAGGTCGGCGGCACCGACACCGCGCACGGACCGAAGCCGGCTTCGAGAAACCACGATCCGATCAGCTCGGCGTGCATCGCGTCGGCGAGATGCACGATGACGGCGACGAGGCGGTCTTCGGTAAATACCAGGCAGCCGCTCTCGTCGGCGCTATGCGTCGCCACCCTTACGTGTTGAAGATTCAGGCGGCTGTTGCTCTCCATTTACTTTCTCAGGCAGCCGCGCTGGCGAGCTGGCGTAGGTAGCCTGCATCATACATGGCGTCGTTCTTCAGACCGGGCCAATCCAAAACCATCACAGCTTCGTCAGTAACGTTCAGCAGGCCCTCGCGATGCATGCTGTGCAAGGTGCGATTGACGCGGATCACCGGAATGCCGAGCGCGTCGGCCAGCACGGTCCGGCTGACCGGGATTTCGCAGGGGTTGCCTGCGGCGAGGCCGACGACGCGCAACCGGGTCACCAGCTCGCAGAGCAGGTGGCCGGTGCGCTGACGTGTCGGCCGACGCGCGACGTTGATGACCCACTCCCGAAACGTTGCCGAGTCGATAAGGGTATCCTGCCAGAACAATCGGGCGATATTCGGGCGGCCGAGCAGCTCTGTCAGGCGCGAATGCGGGATGCTCGCCACCCTGGCCGGCGTGATCGTGCTGATGTGGCAGTCCGTGCCGCCCAGTATCAGCGACGTGAGGTCAAGGATGTCGCCGGGAAAATTGAAGGTGACGATCTGGCGAACCCGATTGATCGTCTTGAAGCTGCAGGCCATGCCGTCAAGCAGCAGGGTGCAGCGCGAGGACTGGTCGCCGTCATGCGCCAGCTCGAACCCGGCGGCGACCGTGGTTGCGTCTTCGCCCAGAGCGCGCAACTCGGCGCGCTCCTCCTCGAGCAGCGGGCCGAGCCGTTCCAGTTTGGCGATCAAGGGGTCAGTCACAATGCCTCGGGTTCTCGGAGTGATTGGCGAAACGATCGTAGCCGCGACGGCCCAGTCCTGTATGCCACCTGACCAACGTGGAATACGTCGTCGCCGTTGCGCGTATCGCAAGGTCGTGTGATCCAATTTTTGCGAACCGGCGTCTCAGAGCCCGTTTGAGGATGCGGCGAATTTGACGCCGAGCTTCGCCAGCGCGTTCCAGTAGCCCGGGTAGGTCTTGGCGACGCAGCCGGGGTCGAGGATGGTGATGCCGCCGATGCGGAGGCCGGCGAGGGCGAAGGCCATGGCGATCCGCTGATCGGCGTAGGTGCGGA
>CAXTSD010000289.1:0-3635 GCA_964246775.1 uncultured Acetobacteraceae bacterium
GCCTCCAGCCGACGGAGCGCGTCGATGCGCTGCTCGGCGTCGCGAGCCGCCGGCGCGCTCACGCGGCGCCGCGCGTCGGTATTTCGCGCAAGCCTCCGCCGGCGGCCGAACGGTCGAGCACGAGCCGGCGGTCGTGCAGCGCGACCACGCTGTCGCGGTGCGCGATCGAGATCAGGGTGGTGCCCGGCAGGGCGTCGCGCAGCAGCCGGTAGAGTTGCGCCTCCGCCTCGGCGTCAAGGCTCGCCGTCGCCTCGTCGAGGAACAGCCAGTCCGGCCGGATGAGCAGC
Organism: uncultured Acetobacteraceae bacterium; assembly: GCA_964246775.1. Taxonomy (GTDB): domain Bacteria; phylum Pseudomonadota; class Alphaproteobacteria; order Acetobacterales; family Acetobacteraceae; genus CAXMMR01. The sequence continues at coordinate 288 of CAXTSD010000289.1, forward strand.
GCGCGGGCGATGGCGAGCTGCTGCTGCTGGCCTGGCGACAGGCGCAGCCCCCAGTTCTCCTCGCTGTCGAGCGCGTCGGCGAGGCCGCCGAGGCCCACCGCCGCCAGCGCCGCGCCGAGGGCCGCGTCGTCGAACGCGCCGGAGACGCGCGGATAGCTGACCGCGTGGCGCAGCGTGCCGAGCGGGAAATACGGCCGCTGCGGCAGGAACAGCGTGCTGCCGGCGGGCTGCTCCACGCGCCCGCTGCCGAACGGCCAGATGCCGGCGAGCGCCCGGAACAGCGTCGACTTGCCGGCGCCGGAGCGGCCGGTGATCACCGTCGACTGGCCGGGCGCCAGGCTGAACGAGGCCCGGTCGAGCAGGCTCGCGCCGTTCGGCAGGGCGAGGGTGATGCCGTCGGCCGCCAGGCTGCTTCCGGTCGCCGCCACCCGGCGCACGCCGTCGGCGCGCTCGGCATGCGCGGCGTCGATTGCGCGCTGGAAGGTGCCGAGACGGCCGACCGTGGCGCGCCAAATGGCAAGCGAGGCATATTGGTCGACAAACCAGGACAAGGCGCTCTGCACCTGGCTGAACACCTGACCGATCTGGTTGAGCGTGCCGAACTTGATCGCGCCAGAAAAGAACCGCGGCGCGGCGACGATCGTCGGGAAGACGCTCGAGACCTGCCCGTAGCCGACGGTCGCGATGCCGAGCAGCTTGGTGCGGTTCATCAGGGCGCGAAAATTGTGCACGACCAAGCCGAAGCGCTGGCTGAGGCCGGCGCGCTCCTCGGCCTCGCCGCCGTAAAGCGCGATGCCTTCGGTATTCTCGCGCACCCGCATCAGGCCGAAGCGGAAGTTCGCCTCAAGGCGCTGCTGCGAAAAACGTAGCGGGATCAGCTTGCGACCGATTAGATGAGTGAGCGCCGTGCCGAACACTGCGTAGGCGATGGCGATCCAAACCATGTAGCCGGGAATGGTGACGCCAAGCAGGGTTATTGGGCCGGAGAGGGTCCACAGCACAACCACGTAGCTGAAGATCGAGACGACGTTCGAGAGAAAGTCCAGGCCGAGTGTCAGAGTATCCCTGGTAAAGCTGTCGAGGTCGTCGGCAATACGCTGGTCGGGGTTGTCGGTTCCCGGCGCCAGCGGGTCCGCGGTAAGGCTAACCTGGTAGTAGGCCCGGTCGGACAGCCAGCGCTCCAGGATATGGTTGGTCAGCCAGGCGCGCCAGTGGATCTGCAGCCATTGCTGGACCCACACCGAATAGATGCCAAGCACGATGAAGCCGGCGATGATGATCGGAAAGCCCGGCATGAAGTGGCCGTCGTCGAGTCGGTAGGTGAACATCAGCTGCCAGAAGGTGGCGACGTCCTTCGCCTGCAGCGCATTTAAGAACTGCGCGCTCCAGAAGGTCGACAACACGCCCAGCTCCACCTGGGCGAAGTTCATCCCCAGCAGCACGCCAAGCACGAGCAGCGCGCGCACGCGCTCCCGCGAATGTAGGAAGTACGGGCTGAACAGCCGCCAGGCGTCGCCGATGACGGGACCAAGACCTTGCATTGTCTGCCTTCTCACCCGCACCGCAAGACGGGAGACCTGGGCGGCGCTGCCGAAGCATCAAGCCTCGCTACACGCTGCGACATGAACTCGCCAGGGCAGCCATCCGGCGGTTTCGCGCGCGGATCACTCGGCGACCTCGCACCCGTCCAACGCCTTGATCCGCAGCCTGATCACCCCTTTCACGTCCGCCGTGGCGACGGGCTTGCCCTTACGCAGGACGTCGATCCGGCCCTCGGCGGCAAGCCGCAGGGCGACCCGCCGGACCAGGCCGAGCTGCCCGCGCCACGCCTCGCCGGCAGCCTCGCCGGCGAGCGCGCGCGCCGCCTCGCTCGGGCAGATCGATTTGTCCGGCCCACGCGCCGCCAGCAGCGCCAGGATCACCTGTGCCGCGCGCGCCTGCTCGCCCGGGTCGTCACTCATCCCGTCGCCATCCTCAGCCGGCTATCCGGCCAGCCCGGCAAAACCGTGCTGCATGCCATGCCCCAGTCTGTCCGCGGTCAGCGGCTGGCTGAAGAAGTAGCCCTGCGCCGCGTCGCAGCCTATCTCGGTCAGGATGGCGTGCTGCGCCGCCGTCTCCACCCCCTCGGCAATCACATCAAGCCCGAGCGCGTGGCCGGTATCGACCACGGCGCCGATGATCGCCCGGTCCTCCGCCAGGTGCGGCAGGTCGCGCACCAGCGAACGGTCGAGCTTCATCGCCGTCAGCGGCAGGCGTTTGAGGGTAAACAGGCTGGCCGCCCCGGTGCCGAAATCGTCAAGCAGCAAGCCGACCCCGAGGTCGCGCAGCGCCGCCAGGATGAGCAGCGTCTCGACCTCGTCGTCGAGCAGCACCGCCTCGGTGATCTCAAGCTCAAGCCGCTCCGGCGGCAGTCCCGAGACCTCGAGCGCCGTCGCCACCTGTTCGAGCAGCACGTCGTCCGTCAGCTGCCGGGCCGAGACGTTGACCGAGACCAGCGGCGCATCCTCGATCTCGCCGCCGCACCCACCTTCCGGCCGCCACGACATCGCCTCGCGGCAGGCGGTCGTCAGCACCCAGCTGCCGATTTCGTTGATGACGCCGCTGCGCTCGGCCAGCGGAATGAACGAACCGGGCGGGATCAACCCGCGCTTGCGGTGCGACCAGCGTATCAGCGCCTCGGCGCCCTGCAGCCGGCCGGTGGCGAGGCAGAAGCGCGGCTGATAGTGCAGGACGAAGCCGTTCTCGGCCAAGGCGTGCCGGATGTCCTGCTCCATGCGTCGCCGCTCGGCGACATCGCCCCTGGGCTCGACAGCAGGCTGAGTGCGGCCTCGGCTCGGCGAACCCTTGGCCAGGCCGTTCTCGGCCATCAACGCGGAGACATGGTGCACGACGCGACCCTGATCGGTGACATGCGGCGGGTCTACGCCGATAATCTGAACAGAGTGTTAAAGCGACGCGTTAAATCGCCGCTTCAGCAAAGGACTGAGTGAGACGGCAGCCTATTTTATCTTGGCTTCACGGAACGCGACGTGCTTGCGCGCCACCGGATCGTATTTCTTCAGCTCCATCTTCGTCGTCTTGGTGCGCGCGTTCTTCTTGGTGACGTAAAAATACCCGGTATCCGCCGTCGAGACGAGGCGGATCTGGATGGTGTTGGTCTTGGCCATGCAACCCTCTGAATGCAAACGGCGCTGGCACCCGGTCGGGTGGACCAGGCGGCGCGAGCGGCAAGGCCGGGACCATGCCGATGCGAGACCGGCCGGTCAAGCATTCGCTCGGCGAGCGCGGCTACGGCGCCGCCGCCACGGGCGCGGTGCCGAGCGTGCCGACGGCCGCCGGCAGCAGCGC
>CAXTSD010000290.1:0-3631 GCA_964246775.1 uncultured Acetobacteraceae bacterium
CCCCCCCCCCCCCCCCCCCCCCCCCCCCCCCCCCCCCCCCCCCCCCCCCCTTCCTTGCTTATGTCCAAGCCCCAACCTGCAACGCCGCCGCCTCATCCTCCAGCATCGGCCCGATGACCTCGATGCGCCGCTGCCCGGCGGCGAACACCGTGCGGCAGGGCAGGTCGAGCGTCGGGTTCTCGGCATGCGCGGCGGTCGCCGCGCGCAGCGCCCGCTCGGACAGCCCGTAGACCACCCGCCCGACCCCGGCCCAATAGGCGGCGCCGGCGCACATCGCGCAGGGCTCGGCCGAGCTGTACAGCGTGCAGGCGGCGAGCGCGTCCGGCGAGAACGCCTGCGCGGCGCGCGTCATCAGCAGCCGCTCGGCATGCGCCGTGCGGTCGCGGTCCGTCCGGTAGTCGTTGCCCTGTTGCAGCAGCACCGCGCCGCCGGCATTGACGAGGATGGCGCCGAACGGATGGTTGCCGGCGTCGCGAGCGCGTTGCGCGACGGAAAAGGCGAGGCGCAGGAAGTGCTCGTGGTCGGCGGCCATGCCGACCATGCAGCACCGGCCCTGCCGTCGTTGCAAGCCGATTGAGGAGCGCTTCCCGCATGACCGTCCGCATCACCGCCGGCCCGCATCGTTTTCTCGCCCGCTTCGAGGAGCAGGCGCCGCAGACCGCCGCGCGTTTTCGCAACCTTCTGCCGTACCGCCAGCGCCTCATCCACGTGCGCTGGAGCGGCGAGGCCTGCTGGATCCCGCTCGGCGATACCGATTTGCGGCTCGGCCCGGAGAACCAGACGAGCTACCCGGCGCCCGGCCAGGTGCTGCTCTACCCTGGCGGCCTGAGCGAGACCGAGATACTGCTCGCCTATGGCGGCGTGCGTTTCGCAAGCAAGGTCGGCCAGCTCGCCGGCAATCACTTCCTGACCATCACCGAGGGCCAGGAGCAGCTCGCCCCGCTCGGCCGGCTGACGCTGTGGAGCGGCGCCCAGGATATTTTGTTCGAGGCGGCCTGATCCGCCACTCGAGTCTCTCTTTCTCCCCATCCACGCGGCGGGCGAGCGGTTCGCCTGTTCGTGACAGCCCTGTGACCCTGACGAGAAGCGGCCGGCAGACGGTTGTTCATAGAGCTTTGTCGTGGCCGCGGCGCCACGCCCGGCCGGGCTCGCGCGCCGGCGCAGCAGCCGTCGCGACTTCCTGCGAAGGGATGTTTAAGCTAGCGAGCCGACTCCGTGAGGCGACGTCGCGGGCCGGGCCGAGCAGGAGGAGAGCATTGATGGACACGATGATCGAGCAGCCGAGGATCGCCGCCGAACGCATGCCGGCGCATCAGCGGATCGCCTCGATCTCGCGCCAGATCTGGGCCGACAAGTACCGCCTCAAGGCGGCGGACGGCACCCCGGTCGACATCACCATCGAGGATAGCTGGCGCCGCATCGCCCAGGCGCTCGCCGCCGTCGAGGCGCAGCCGGCGGCCTGGGAGCAGCGTTTCTACGAGGCATTGGAGGATTTCAGGTTCCTGCCCGCCGGCCGCATCGTCTCCGGCGCCGGCACCGAGCGGCGCGTCACCCTGTTCAACTGCTTCGTCATGGGCGACGTCGAGGACGACCTCGGCAGCATCTTCGCCCACCTGCGCGAGGCGGCGCTGACCATGCAGCAGGGCGGCGGCATCGGCTACGACTTTTCCACGCTGCGTCCCAAGGGCGCGGCGGTGAAGGGGGTGAGTGCGGACGCCTCCGGCCCGCTCTCCTTCATGGACGTGTGGGACGCGATGTGCCGCACCATCATGTCCGCCGGCGCCCGTCGAGGCGCGATGATGGCGACGCTGCGCTGCGACCACCCCGACATCGAGGCCTTCGTCGCCGCCAAGCGCGAGCCCGGCCGGCTGCGCAACTTCAACCTCTCGGTGCTGGCAACCGACGCCTTCATGGCCGCCGTCGAGGCGGACGGCCCGTGGCACCTGGTGTTCGACGGCAAGACCTACCGCACCCTGCAGGCGCGCGCGCTGTGGGACAGCATCATGCGCGCCACCTACGACTACGCCGAGCCCGGCGTGCTGTTCATCGACCGCATCAACGCCCGCAACAACCTGGCGTATTGCGAGACCATCCACTCGACCAATCCCTGCGCCGAGCAGCCGCTGCCGCCTTACGGCGCCTGCCTGCTCGGCTCGATCAATCTCGCGACCCTGGTCGCCGAGCCGTTCACCCCGGCGGCGAGGCTGGACGAGGCCAGGCTCGCCGAACTCGTCGGCACCGCCGTCCGCATGCTGGACAACACGATCGACGCCTCCGGCTTCCCGCTCGAGGCGCAGCGCCGGGAGGCGGCCGCGAAGCGCCGCATCGGCCTGGGGCTCACCGGGCTCGCCGACGCGCTGATGATGGTCGGCCTGCGCTACGGCTCGCCGGAGGCGGCGGCGGCCGCCGGCACCTGGGCGCGCCTGGTCAACCGCGCCGCCTACCTCACCTCGGCCGACCTCGCCGCCGAGAAGGGCAGCTTTCCGCTGTTCGACCGCGAGCCGTACCTCGCCGGCGAAACGGTCGCCGCCCTCGATGACGACGTGAAAGACCAGATCCGCCGGCACGGCGTACGCAACGCCCTGCTGACCTCGATCGCGCCGACCGGCACCATCTCGCTGCTCGCCGACAACGTCTCCTCCGGCATCGAGCCGGTGTTCGCCCACAGCTTCACCCGCAAGGTGCTGGAGCCGGACGGCACCAGGCGCGAAGAGGTGGTCGAGGACTTCGCCGTCCGCCTGTACCGGCAGAAGTTCGGCGCCGAGGCGGCGCTGCCGGACACCTTCGTCACCGCCCAGACGCTGACCCCTGCTGAGCACATCCGCATGCAGGCGGCGTTGCAGGCGCATGTCGACAGCGCCATCAGCAAGACCGTGAACGTGCCTGAGGACATCGATTTCAGCGCCTTCCAGCAGGTCTATCGCGACGCCTACCGCAGCGGCTGCAAGGGCTGCACCACCTACCGCCCGAACGCCATCACCGGCTCGGTGCTGTCCACCACGCCGGCACCGGTCGTCCAGCCGGTGCCCGCCGCCGAGCCGCATCTGCCCGCGGCCGAGCCGCATCTAACCGAGGCGATGCCGCGGCCGGGAAAACTCGCCGGCAGCACCTACAAGCTGCGCTGGGCGGACAGTGCGCACGCGCTCTACATCACCATCAACGACATCGAGGAGGCCGGCCGGCGCCGCCCCTTCGAGGTGTTCATCAGCTCGGCCAACATGGAGCATTTCGCCTGGGTCGTGGCGCTGACCCGGATGATCTCGGCGGTGTTCCGGCGCGGCGGCGAGGTCGCCTTCGTCGCCGAGGAGCTGAAGGGCATCTTCGACCCGCGCGGCGGCCAGTGGAGCGACGGCCGCTACGTGCCGTCGCTGATCGCGGCGATCGGCGGCATACTCGAGCGGCACATGATCGAGACCGGTTTCCTGCCCGCACCCGAGACGCTCACCCGGCACGACGCCAACGCGCCGGCCGCCAGCCCCGGGGCCGCACCGCTCGGCAGCCTGTGCCCGCGCTGCAGCCAGCCGGGCCTCGCCAAGGAAGGCGCCTGCCTGACCTGCCACGCCTGCGGCTGGTCGAAGTGCGGCTGACGTGACCGCGACCACCAGGATCATCTTCCAGCCCTACCTCGCCG
>CAXTSD010000291.1:0-3593 GCA_964246775.1 uncultured Acetobacteraceae bacterium
CCCCCCCCCCCCCCCCCCCCCCCCCCCCCCCCCCCCCCCCCCCCCCCCCCGCCCCACACCCCCCCCCCCCCCCCCCCCCCCCCCCCGCCCCGCCGTCCGGTGACGCGCCAGCCGGGCAGGACTACTCGGCCAAGGACATCGAGGTACTCGAAGGCCTCGAGCCGGTCCGCCGCCGACCTGGCATGTATATCGGCGGCACCGACGAGGCCGCCCTGCACCACCTCGCCGCCGAGATCATCGATAACGCCATGGACGAGGCGGTGGCCGGGCACGCGACCGCGATCGACGTCAGCCTCGCCGCCGGAAACTGGCTCACGGTGCGCGACAACGGCCGCGGCATACCGGTCGACCCGCACCCGAAATTCCCCGACCGCAGCGCGCTCGAGGTGATCCTGACCACGCTGCACTCCGGCGGCAAGTTCTCCGGCAAGTCCTACGCCACCTCGGGCGGCCTGCACGGCGTCGGCAGCTCGGTCGTGAACGCGCTGTCCGAGCGCCTCGAGGTCGAGGTCGCGCGCGACCGCACATTGTATCGCCAGAGTTTTGCCCGCGGCGTTCCCGAAGCCGCGCTGCAAGACGCCGGACCGGTGCAGAACCGGCGCGGCACCCAGATACGCTTCCGTCCCGACCCGCAGATCTTTGGCCCCGACCAGCAGTTCTCGCCGCCGCGCCTGTATCGGCTGTGCCGCTCCAAGGCCTACCTGTTCCGCGGCGTGCGCATCCGCTGGGCCTGCGATCAGACCCTGCTGGACGGCGACGCCCCGGCCGAGGCGCTGCTGCATTTTCCGGGCGGCCTGCGCGACAGCCTGGCCGAAGACCTCGGCACCGCCCCGCTCGCCATCCCCGAGCTCTGGGCCGGCGAGGCCAGCCTGCCGACCGTGGAGGGCGGGCAGACCGGCCGCGTCGAGTGGGCTGTCGCCTGGATCGAGCGCGGCGACAGCCATCTCGCCTCGTACTGCAACACCGTTCCCACGCCGCAGGGCGGCACCCACGAGGCCGGTTTCCGCGCCGCCCTGCTGCGCGGCCTGCGCGCCTGGGGCGAGCAGCGCGGCCAGAGCAAGCGCGCCGCCACGATCGCACCGGAAGATTTGCTCGGCTGCACGTCGGCAAAGCTCTCCGCGTTCCTGCGCGATCCGCAATTCCAGGGTCAGACCAAGGAGAAGCTCACCAGCCCCGAAGCCACCCGCCTGGTCGAGACCGCGCTGCGCGACCGCTTCGACAGCTTCCTCGCCGGCAACCCGGCGCAGTCCGACACCCTGCTCGCCTTCGTCATCGAGCGCGCCGAGGACCGCATACGCCGGCGCGAACTCAAGGACACGCCGCGCAAATCGGCGACGCGACGACTGCGCCTGCCAGGCAAGCTCGCCGACTGCACCCGCGAGAACGCCGCCGAGACCGAAATCTTCCTCGTCGAGGGCGACAGCGCCGGCGGCTCGGCCAAGCAGGCGCGCAACCGCGAGACCCAGGCCGTGCTGCCGCTGCGCGGCAAGATACTCAACGTCGCCAGCGCCAGCACCGAAAAGCTGCGGCAGAACCAGGAGCTGAAGGACCTCGTCGAGGCGCTTGGCTGCAATGTCGGCGACCGCTTCGACATCCTGCGCCTGCGCTACGGCCGCGTCATCATCATGACCGACGCCGATGTCGACGGCGCCCACATCGCCTCGCTGCTGATGACGTTCTTCTACCGCGAGCTGCCCGAACTCATTCGCGCCGGCCACATCTACCTGGCCCAGCCACCGCTCTACCGGCTGACCCAGGGTGCGAAGTCGCTCTACGCGATGAACGACGCCGACCGCGACCGCAAGCTCAAATCCGGCTTCAAGGCCGGCAGCAAGGTCGAGATCAGCCGCTTCAAGGGCTTGGGCGAGATGCCGCCGCCGGCGCTGCGCGACACCACGATGGACCCCGGCCGCCGCACCCTGCTCAAGGTGATGGCGACCGCGGAGACCCGTGTCGCCACCAGCACCATGGTCGAAAGCCTGATGGGCCGCCGGCCGGAGCTGCGCTTCCAGTTCATCCAGGAGCGGGCAAGAGAGGTCGGCGAGCTGGATATTTGACGGCGTAGGCTCGGCCTGGCTACGCGAAAACCCGCCAGGGCATCAGGGCGCAGCGGCCAACGCCTCAGGCTTCGGCCCGCCTGCCATCCAGTCGAGCAACGCGACAGTATGCACCACCGGTAGCGCGGTGCCCGAGAGCTGGGTGATGCAGCCGATATTGCCGGCCGCGATGACGTCCGGCCGCACCGCCTCGATGCTCGCGAGCTTGCGCGCCCGCAGCCGCTCGGCGATCTCAGGCTGCACGATGTTGTAGGTTCCCGCCGAGCCGCAGCACAGATGCGGGTCGGCCGGCTCGACCACGGTGAAACCCGCTTGCCGCAGCAGCGCCTTCGGCTCCAGGCTCACGCCCTGCCCGTGCTGCAGCGAGCACGCCGAGTGGTAGGCCACGGTCAGCCCAGGCGCCGGCCGGCTCGGCGCGTAGCCGATCCGGGTCAGGTACTGCGAGATGTCGAGCGCCAGCGCCGACACCCGCTCCGCCCGCGAACGCCACGGCTCGGGTTCATTGCGGAACAGGAACCCGTAATCCTTGACGGTCGTGCCGCAGCCCGAGGTGTTGACCACGATCGCGTCCAGCCCCGCCGCCTCGATCTCGGCGCTCCAGCCGGCCACCGCTTGCCTGATCGTCGCCATCGCCGCGTCGTGCCGCCCCATGTGGTGGGTGAGCGCGCCGCAGCAGCCCACCCCTCGCGCCACCACGACCTCGATGCCGAGCCGGGTCAGCAGCCGTATCGTCGCCTCGTTGATCTCTGGCGCCAGCACAGTCTGCGCACAGCCGGCGAGCAGCGCCACCCGCCCCTTGCGCACGCCTTGCGCCGGATACACGCCCGGGCGCTGCATCAGGCTCGGCGGCGCCAGCTTGCCGGGTGCGAGACGCAGCATCGCCCGCAGCCGCTGCGCCGGCAGGCCCTGGCCCGGGATCCGAGCGCGAGGCGGAACAGGCGCGGCTTCGGCAGCACCAGCGCCAGCACGCCCCGCATCAAGCGCTCGTGCCACGGCCTCGTGTAGGTCTCCTCGATCCAGCGTCGCGCGTGGTCGACGAGGTGCATGTAGTTCACCCCCGAGGGGCAGGTCGTCATGCAGGCGAGGCAGGACAGGCAGCGATCGACGTGCCGCACCACCTCCTCGGTCGCCGGCGCTCCGCTCTGCAGCATGTCCTTGATCAGGTAGATGCGCCCGCGCGGGCTGTCGAGCTCGTCGCCGAGCAGCACGAAGGTCGGGCAGGTCGCGGTGCAGAAGCCGCAATGCACGCAGGTGCGCAGCACCGTGTTGGAGGAGGCGACATCCGGATCGCGCAACTGCTCGGCGGTGAACTCGGTTTGCATCGGCTAACTCCCCGCAAGCGGCTTAGACGCCGGCGTACATCCGCCCCGGATTGAGTATCCCGCCCGGGTCAAACGCCGCCTTCACCCGACGCGTGATCCGCGCCAGCGCCGGCGGCTCGGGCGGCAGCACGGCGACCGAGGCGCGCAAGAACTCCGGCCCGCGCAGCAGCAGCCAGGTGCCGCGCTGCGCCGATGCCGCCGCGCACACCGCGCG
>CAXTSD010000292.1:0-3579 GCA_964246775.1 uncultured Acetobacteraceae bacterium
GAGCAGGTGCTCTCGGCGATCGACCGGGCGCTGGTCGATGCCGGCCACGGCTCGACGGTGATCGCCTGCGCCGGCTCGGAGGTCGCCGGCACGCTGCTGGCGGTGCCGGCCGTGACTGGAACCATCGACGCGGTGGCGCGCACCCGGGTGCATCGGGCGGTGCGCGAGGCGACCCTGTCGGCGCTCGGCGGCGCCGACGTCGTGCACCTGCACGGCGTCGATTTCGCCGACACCCTGCCGCCGCCGGGGCCGCCGGTGCTGGTGAGCCTGCACCTGCCGCCCGACTGGTATCCGCCCGAGGCGCTGCGCCCGAGCCGGCCGCGCACCTGGCTCGCCGCCGTCTCCGCAAACCAGCACACCGCCCTGCTCGGCCAGCTCGCGGATGCGTCGCACGTGCTGAGCCCGGTCGCCAACGGCGTGCCGGTCGCCGAGCTCGCCGCGATGTCGCGTCAATGCCGCGGTCCCTGTCGCGGCTACGCCGTCTGCCTCGGCCGGATCTGCCCGGAAAAGGGCCAGCATCTGGCGCTGCGGGCGGCGCATCAGGCCGGGGTGAGCCTGCTGCTGGCGGGTCGCGTGTTCGCCTATCCCGAGCACGTCGCCTATTTCGAAACCGAGGTGCGGCCGCTGCTCGATCGCCGGCGGCGCTGGCTCGGGCCGGTCGGCTTCGCGCAGAAGCGTCGCCTGCTCGCCTCGGCGCGCTGCCTGCTGGTGCCGAGCCTGGCCGAGGAGACCAGCTCGCTGGTCGCCATGGAGGCGGCCGCCTGCGGGCTGCCGGTGATCGCGTTCCGGCGCGGCGCGCTGCCCGAGATCGTCGAGCCAGGCGCGACCGGCCTGCTGGTCGAGGACGCGGACGGCATGGCGGCGGCGATCGCCAGGATCGACGGCATCGATCGCGAAACCTGCCGGCGCGTCGCCGCCGAACGCTTCGACGCGAGGCGGATGACGGCCGAGTATATCGCGCTCTACGGCGCGCTCCGTCGGCTCGCCGCGTGAGCGGGCTGGCGGCGCGACAGCAGGGCGAGCACGCCGAGCCCGGCGAGTGCGGCGAGGCTCGAGGCGCCGAACACCGCGAGCTTGATCTCGGCGTCGCGGCTGCCGGCGGCAAAGGCGAGGTCGCCGATGAACAGGCTCATCGTGAAGCCGATGCCGCACAGCAGCGCCGCGCCGCCAAGCTGCGGCCAGTCGAGCTCGTCCGGCAGGCTGGCGAGCTTGCCGCGCACGGCGAGGAACACCGCGCCGAACACGCCGACTGGCTTGCCGAGCAGCAAGCCGAGGCCGATGCCGAGCGTCACCGGATCGCTGAGCGTGTCCGCGTGCAGCGTCGCGACGTCGAGCCCGGCATTGGCGAGGCCGAACAGCGGCAGCACGAGGTAGGCGACCAGGCCCTGCAGCCCGCGCTCCAGCCGGCGGGTCGGCCCACTCCGCGACCGAGAGGCGTCGCTCCGCCTCTGCATCGGCACCGCGAAGGCGAGGGCGACGCCGGCGAGCGTCGGATGCAGCCCCGCTTGCGCGACCAGCAGCCACAGCACGACGCCGCCCAGCAGGTACGGCCAGAGCGCGGTGACGCCGAGGCGCCCGAGGCCGAACAGGGCGAGCCAGGCGAGCAGCGCCGCCGCCATCCAGCCGAGCGCCAGCGCATTCGAATAGAACAGCGCGATGACCACGATCGCCAGCAGGTCGTCGATGATCGCGAGCGCGGCGAGGAACAGCTTGAGCGCCACCGGCACCCGGGCGCCGAGCACGTTGATCACCGCCAGCGAAAAGGCGATGTCGGTGGCGACAGGGATTGCCCAGCCATGCATCGCCGCCCGGCTTGCGTGATTGAAGGCGAGATAGATCAGCGCCGGCACGGCGACGCCGCCGCAGGCCGCGATCACCGGCGCCGCGAGGCGCCCGGGCGACGCCAGCATGCCTTCGGTCATCTCGTGGCGTATCTCGAGCGCGACCAGCAGGAAGAACAGCGCCATCAGCCCGTCATTCACGACCGTATGCAGGCTGAACGTGAGGCCTGGCAGGACGATCGGCAGGCCGACCAGCCGGTGATACAGCGGCGCCGCGGCGGAGTTCGACCAGATCAGCGCCGCCAGCGCGGCGAGTATCAGCGCCGTGCCGCCCGCCGCCTCCGAGCGCAGAAAGGCGAGCAGCACCGCAATCCTGGTCTCGCCCTGCCCCGCCGGCCTGCCGTCGCCCCGCATCACGTCCCCCGATCGTCAGGCGAGGGCATCGGCGCATCCGGAGTGTCACGCAAGACTGCGCAAGGGCGGTCGGCGCGGTGACGGCTGGCAACGGCCAGGACCCGGGTGATGCCTTGGCCGACGCCTGGGTCGCCTGTATGCGGCGCGGCGACCTTGCCGGCGCCTGGACGATCAGCGACGCCGTGCTGGCGGCGCGCGACCCGGCGCGGGCCGACGATCCCGCCCTGCCCTACCATCAGCGCTGGGTGTGGGACGGACGGCCGCTCGAGGCGCGGCACGTGCTGGTGCGCTGCTATCACGGGCTTGGCGATACCCTGCACTTCGTCCGGCTGCTCGCCATGCTGCGTCCGCGCGTCGCCTCGATCACGCTCGAGCTGCAGAGTGAGCTGCTCGGCCTTGCCGACCAGTTCGCCGCCGACCGGGTGATCGCGTTCCGGCCCGACGCGCCCGCTCCGGCCGCGGCCGGCGTCGTCGCGATCGAGCTGATGGAGCTCGCCCACGCGCTGCGGCTCACCGCGCGGGACCTGCCGGGCCGGCATCCGTATCTGCGCGCCGATCCGGCGCCGCGGGCGAGCGATTTCCCCGCCGGCCCGCGCATCGGCTTGTGCTGGGCGGCCGGCGGCTGGGACGCCGAGCGCTCGGTGCCGCTCGCCCGCCTCGCCGACGCGCTGCCGCGGACGGGCACGCTGATCAGCCTGCAGCGCGGCGCCGCGGCGGAGCAGGCGCTGGGCGACGACGCGCCTGGGTTTGTCAACCCGGGGGAGCGTTCGACCGACATACGCGCGACGGCGGCGCTGGTCGCCTCGCTCGACCTGGTGATCAGCGTCGACACCATGATCGCGCATCTGGCCGGCGCGCTCGGCCAACCAACCCTGCTGCTGCTGAAGCACGACGCCGACTGGCGCTGGATGACCGGCCGCGACGCGCAACCCTGGTACCCGACGCTCACGCGGTTGCGTCAGACGGCGCCAGGCGACTGGACGGCGCCGCTGGCCGAGGTGAGCGCCCGGCTCGGCGCCCTACTCGGCGATAAGCGCCTCAGGCCGGCAGGTTGACGGCCAGCACCTCGGGCTGCCCGCCAAGCCGCAGCACGCTGCGGCCGGCCGGGTCGATCGCGAGGCGCTGGATCAGGTCGAGCGGCATGCCGAGCACGGCGGCGAGTGCGGCGCGTATCACGTCGGCATGGCTGACCGCGACCAGCTCGCCCGCGGGATGCGCGTCCGCGAGTGCGGCGAGTGCGGCGACGGCGCGCGCCTGCACCCTGAGCATGGTCTCGCCGCCTGGCGCCGCGGCGAGGCTGCGCCGGGTGTTCCAGTCGGCCCAGCCGGGTGCGGCCTCGAGCTCGGCGAAGCGCTCGATGCTGATCGTGGCATCGGCGGGTGCG
>CAXTSD010000293.1:0-3572 GCA_964246775.1 uncultured Acetobacteraceae bacterium
TCGAGGACGGGCAGGTGCTGCGCCTGCGCGGCCAGGGCGGGGCGGGGATCGGCGGCGGGCCGGCCGGCGACGCGCTGATCAGCGTCGGCGTGTTGCCGCACGCGTTCTTTCGACGCGACGGCAGCGACTTGCACGTCGAGTTGCCGGTGACGCTGCGCGAGGCGGTGCTTGGCGCCAAGGTGATGGTGCCGACGCCGCGCGGGCCGGTATCGCTCAGCGTTCCTAAGCATTCGGACAGCGGCAGGCAGTTGCGTCTGCGCGGCCGCGGCGTCTCGGCGCATGGCGGCCGGGCGGCGGGCGACCTGTATGTCAGCTTGCGGGTGGTCATCGGGCAGGCCGACGAGGCGCTCGAGACCTTTCTCGCCGGCTGGTGCCAGGAGCCGGCGGACAATCCGCGCGCCGCGATGGAGGCGGCATGAGCGGCGGCGAGTTCTCACATGCGAGCGGCGGTGATTACTCTCATGCGAGCGGCGGCGAGGCGGTGATTACGCTGGCGGCGCTGTGCCGCGAGCTCGGACGGATCAACGAGGCCGAGTTGCGGCGCTGGATCACGGCGGAGTGGGTGCGGCCGGCGCGGCGCCAGCCGGAGCCGCTGTTCGGCGCGATCGACGTCGCGCGGGTGCGCCTGATCGTCGAGTTGCGTGACGAGATGGAGGTGGGCGACGCGGCGATGCCCGTCGTGTTGTCGCTGCTCGACCAGCTCTATGAGGCGCGCCGCCAGATGCGCCGGCTCTGCGGCGCGGTCGAGCGTCAGGGCGGGGCCGACTTCGTTGGCGGGCTGCGCGCTTTGCTGGCCGCGGACGCGACGGGCGGCTAGCTATTCGGCGGCGCGCGCCGCGGTCGGCCGGCGTTGCGTCAGCATGGCGTCGCGAAATGCGGTGAAGATGCCGCGCGAGACGGCGTCGTGGCGGAAATCGTATTCGGGGTGCCACTGCACGCCGAGTGCGAAACTGGGCGCGGTTTCGACGCGTGTCGCCTCGATGGTGCCGTCCGGGGCGCGGCCTTCGACAAGGAGCGACGGCGCCAGCTGGTCGATGCCCTGGTTGTGCAGCGAGTTCACCGTGATCGTCGTCGCGCCGGCGATGCCGGCGAGCACGCCGCCAGGCGACAGGGCGACACGGTGCGCCTTGGCGATGCGGACGCGGTCGCTGCCATGCGCCGGCGTCGAATGGTCGATGCGGCCCGGCAGATCCTGCAGGCGCTGGTGCAGCGAGCCGCCGAGGGCGACGTTCATTTCCTGCAGGCCGCGGCAGATGCCGAGCAGCGGCACGCCCGCGGCGATGGCGCCGCGTATCAGCCGCAGCGTCACGGCGTCGCGCATCGCATCCTCGGGCGTGCCCTCGGCGTGGCTCGGGCCGGCGTAGTGCGAGGGCTGCACGTTGGAGCGGCTGCCGGTGAGGATGATGCCGTCGAGCCGGCCGAGCAGCGTCTCGATGTCGGCGGCGGGGCCGTTGGCCGGCAGCAGCACCGGCACTGCGCCGACGATCTGGTCGACCGCCTGGACGTAGGTATCCGACGCGGCGTGGTTCGGCGTGAAGTAGAGGCCGAACGGCTTGGAGCAGCAGGTGATACCGACGAGTGGCTTCATGTCACCGCATAGTGGGCCGGCACGGTGACGATTTGAAGTCCAAACCTTGCGGCGCCCGATGATCGTCGGCTCAGCGCACCGTGCCGTAGGTCGGGTTGTCGTAGCCCGGACAGGTGCAGCGGTGGCCGAGCGGCGCCTGTCGGACCAGCGCGCAACTGCTGCGCGGCCCGGTGTCGCAACTCGCGCCGTAGCCGGCTTGCAGGCCGTAGCCGGGCTGGCCGTCCTGCCCATATTGCGGCTGCCCATATTGTGGCTGCCCATATTGTGGCGGCGCGTAGGATTGCTGCGGATATTGCGGTTGCGCATAGGGCGATTGGGCGTAGGGCGGCTGCGCATAAGGCGACTGGGCGTAGGGGGATTGCTGGTAGGGGGATTGCGGCGGCTGGTCCTGCTCGTCGTCCTCGCTCGGGCCTTGCGGCGGTTGGCCTTGCTGCTGGTAGGGTGACGTATAAGGCTGGCTGCTCGCCGGCGCCGAGGCCAGCGTCAGGCCGGCGAGCGCGAGGGCGTTGACAAGGACAAAGCTTGCGAAACTCGAGGCCGCGGGCGGGCGCGGTGTGGCGGAACGGTCGGACATGCGGCGAGCGTGCCCCGATCGCGCCCGGCAATGCAAGCCGGCTCAGTCGCCGCCGTTCGGGTCGGTGAAGCTGAACAGGGTCTGGTCGAAGCTGCCGCCGAGCACGACGTTGTCGAGGGTGATGTGGGTCTCGCGGCCCTGCGCATCGATCACCGACCAGCCGCGCAAGGCGAGCGGCGGGTTGGCGAACACCAGCGTCAGGCTGCCATCGCCGGGCGAGCGGGTGCGATAGAGGCTGAGCCGGATCTGGTCCGCCCGCCGCTCGAGGCTGCTCACCGTCACGTCGCCGGACAGCGTCAGCCGGTCCGACAGCAGCAGGCCGAGCGGCGTCTGGCCGAGCGGGATGTTTGTCGTCTGCTCGAGCTCGCTGTCATGGAACGTGACGAGGCCGTGCCCGGCGACGAGCAGCAGCGGGCTCGGCTTGTCATAGGCGAAGCGCATCCGGCCGGGGCGCTGCAGCCAGGCGGTGCCGGTCGTCGTCCGGCCGTCCGGCGCGATCTGCAGGAAGCGCGCCTTCAGCGTGTGCAGCGAGTCGAGATAGGTCTGTATCCGCTGCACCAGCGCCTGGTCGGCGTCGCTCAGCACGGCGGCGCGCGGGGCGGCGAGGGCGAGCGGCGGCGACTCAGCCAATGCAGGGGCGGCGAGAAGCGGGGCGACGAGCAGTGGGGCGAGTAGCGCGAGACGACGGCGGTTCATCAGGCCGGGACGCCCTTGCTGGTCGAGTATTCGAAGTGCAGCGCCTCGCCGGGATGCACGATCGGGTGGATCGCGTGCGCCGCCATCGCCGCCTCGGAGAAGCCTTGCAGGATCAGCTTCAGCTTGCCTGGATAGGCGGCGACGTCGCCGATTGCGAACACGCCGGGCAGGCTGGTCTCGCAGGTCGCCGCGGTGACGGCGACGTGGTGGCGCTCAAGCGCCAGGCCCCAGCCGGCGATCGGGCCGAGATCCATCGACAGGCCGAAGAACGGCAGCAGCCGGTCGGCGGGCAGGCGGCGCGTGCGGCCGTCGAGATCGGCCAGCTCGACCGCCTCGAGCACGCCGCCCGTCCCGTGCAGCGTGTGCAGCTGGTAGGGCGTGACAAGCTCGACCTGCCCGGCCTCCGCCGCCCGGGCAAGCTCGCCCGCCATCTGCGGCGCGGCGCGGAATTTTCCGCGACGGTGGACTACGTAGACGCGGGCGGCGATGTCCTTGAGCTGCAGCGCCCAATCGACGGCGCTGTCGCCGCCGCCGGCGATGACCACCGAACGGCCGCGGAAATCCTCGCGCCGGCGTACGTAGTATTGCACGCTGCCGGTCGCCTCGTATTCGGCGAGCCCGGCGAGCGGCGGCCGGTTCGGGCCGAAGGCGCCGGCGCCGGCGGCCAGGATCACCGCGCGGGCGCGCACCGTCTCGCCCTGGTCGGTGCCGAGC
>CAXTSD010000294.1:0-3562 GCA_964246775.1 uncultured Acetobacteraceae bacterium
CAGGTTCGGTCGCAGAGCCAAATAGCTGGGCAAAAACTCACAGCCTCTCTGCCCTGGACCCGCCGGGGTCGAGCGACCCCGGACCCGCATCCCTTGGAGTCTCCATGGTTGGCGTCGGACAGGATCAAGCTTGGCCGAGCACCCTTCGTCTCGCCTTATCCTGTCAGAAGCGTCGTCTTGCTTTCTTGCAGGCGTATCCGAGCATAGGCTTCTCCGACTGGACAAGCTCGGCGCTGCCTGTGCGGCGGTTTATAGTGAAGCTCCAGGCCGCCTGATATCCTTCACCTTTGGGAGGTTGATCGCCGTTAGCTATTGGTGGCAGGTCAACACTTGCTCGGTTCTGATTGATCGTCGTGACACTCGATGGCGAGTTAAAGCCTCCTGAGAAGACAATCCGCTTGGGCGACCTGACGTAACTTACCACGCCGCCAAGGTGATCGCCGTACTCTTGCCATCGATCAACGATCCCAACCAAATCGCCAAACCCGGTCGGAGCGGAGAGGCCGAACGCGCCTTCAGGTGCACATGGGGTCATGTCAGCGATGAAGCTGCCAGAGACGCAACTCAACATACGGCCAAACTCCCGACCGGCGTTGAGCGTGATGACCACATCGGGTGAGCCCCGACGGCTGCATGAAATAAGCTCTGTCCCCAGCGTGGGCGACGCCATCACCAATATCAGAGCCACAACCTTCTTCAGCGAGCTGCAATCTCCTGCCAGGTAAGACACGCACTGAAATAAATGGATTTTAAAGGCTTCGCCTTTAATGGGGTTCAAGGGGCAAAGCCCCTTGCCTTGCCTCGGCGCTGCAGCTTGCCGAATACCGCGCGGGCGTCGAGCAGGCCCAATGCCTGGGCGAGGGCGGCGTAGACGCCAAGGCCGAGGGTGATGAGCAGGCCAAGGCCGATCAGGCCGCCGAGGTGGTGGTGGCCGGTTGCGGTCAGCACCGGATGCCGGGCGAGGCGCAGCGCCAGCGCCATGCCGGCGGAGGCGGCGATGATGCGTCCGATGCGCGACCACAGCCGGGCGTCGGGGGCGAGGTGGCCGGCGCGGCGCAGCAGGGTGACCAGGGCGACGACGTTGCAGATTGACGAGATGGTGGTGGCGAGCGGCGGCCCGACATGCTTGAGCGGCGCCATCAGCGCGAAGTTGAGGCCGAGGTTGAGCACCAGCACGGCGAGCCCGATGCGGATCGGCGTCGCCATGTCGCCGCGGGCGAAGAAGCCGGGGGCGAGCACCTTGACCAGCACGAAGGCGGGCAGGCCGAGGGCGTAGGCGGACAGCGCCTGGGCGGACAGCGTCGCGTCGTGGGCGGAGAACGCGCCGCGGGCGAACAGCACCTGCATGATCGGCTCGGCGATCACCGCCAGCGCCAGCGCCGCCGGCAGCGTCAGCACCAGCGCGTATTCGATCGCCCGGTTGAGCGAGGCGCGCGCGAGTTCGGTCTCGCCGGCGCCGACCTGGCGGGACAGCAGCGGCAGCAGGGTGGTGCCCATTGCGGTGCCGAGCACGCCGAGCGGCAGCTGGTTCACCCGGTCGGCGTAGTAGAGCAGGCTGACCGAGCCGGGCGGCAGCAGGCTGCCGACGAAGGCGTCGACGGCGAGGCTGATCTGGGTGATGCCGGCGCCGACCAGGCCGGGCGCCATGCGGGCCAGCAGCAGGCGCATCTGCGGCGTCATGCGCGGGCGCGGGATGGTGAGCGACATCCCGGCCCGCTTGACCGCCCAGTATAGCAAGGCGAGCTGGGCGATGCCGGAGGTGGAGACGCCCCAGGCCAGCGCGTGGCCCTCGGTCGGCACGAACGGGGCGAGCAGCAGCATCGCGCCGATCGAGAACGCGTTGTAGAGCAGCGGCGCGGCGGCGGCGGCGGCGAAGCGGTTGAGGCCGTTGAGCACGCCGCCGAGCAGGGCGGCGAGGCAGATCAGCAGCAGGTAGGGAAAGGTGATGCGGGCCAGCGCGACGGCGAGCGCGAACTTGGCCGGGTTCGAGGTGAAGCCATAGGCGAGCAGGCCCATGACCTGCGGCATGAACACCTCGCCGAGTATGGTGAGGCCGAGCAGCCAGAACGCGAGGGCGGCGATCGCCTCCTCGGCGAAGCGCCGCGCGGTGTCGGCGCCCTCGCGGGCGAGCAGGCCGGAGAACACCGGGATGAAGGCGGCGTTGAAGGCGCCCTCGCCGAACAGCCGGCGGAACAGGTTGGGCAGCCGGTTCGCCATGAAGAACGCGTCCGCCTCGGGGCCGGCGCCGAGCAGGGCCGCGATCAGCATGTCGCGGGCGAATCCCATGACGCGGCTGGCCATGGTCCAGCCGCCGACGGTCAGCAAGCCCTTGAGCATGGCGGCTGCTTAGAGCAGTACCGCGCGGATTGGAAAGTCGCTCCGGGCATTACTGCTCGCAACTCGGGGGGGATCATGCAGCCGACGCGCAACGCGGTGGTGACCGGGGCGACCGGGGGCATCGGCCGCCACATCGCGCTTGGCCTCAGCCTCGCCGGCTACCGGGTGGCGCTGATCGGCCGCAGCCGGCAGCGGCTTGATCTTGCGTGCCACTGGATCGCGGCGGCGCATCCCGGGGCGGCGCTCGAGACCGAGCAGGCCGAGCTGTCGTCGCTCGAGCAGACGCGGCGTGCCGGGCGGCGGCTCGCCGAGCGGCTCGGCGCGATCGACCTGCTGATGCTGAACGCCGGCACCTTCGAGACCCGGCGGGTGCTGACCGAGGAGGGCCACGAGCGGGTGCTCGCGGTCAATCACCTGTCGCCGTTCGTGCTGGTCGAGACGCTGGGCCCGGCGCTGGCGGCGGCGTCGGGCGGCGGGCACATCGTGACCGTCGGCTCCTCGAGCTCGGACCGCGCAACGCTTGATCCCGACGACCTCGAGCGGGCTCGCGGCTGGGGCATGCAGCGCGCCTATGCCGGCTCCAAGCTCGCGGTGATGATGGCGACGTTCGAGTGGGCGGAGCGCCTGCCGGGCACCGCCAGCGTGGTGCATCCCGGCCTGGTGAGGACGGCGATCGCGGCGAAGGGCGGCGTCGTCGGCCTCGCCTGGTCGCTGATCGGGCGCTTCGGCTTGAGCGAGGCGGAGGGGGCGCGGACGCCGCTCTATGTCGCGAGCCTCGGCGCCGACGTGCCGAACGGGCGCTACTGGAAGCGCTGCGCCGAGGCTAGGCCGAACCCTCTGGCAGACGATCCGGCGCTGCGTCGGCGGGTATGGCAAGCGACAACCCGCCTCGTCGGGTCTGGCGACGCCGACGGGGGGCGCGGCTGAGCATGGCGAGCCAGGCGATGTGCAGGCTGGCCCGACGGCTCTCGCCGGAGAAGCCGCCATGCACGCCGAAATCGGTCGTCGCCGGGCTGAACATCGTCGGCTCGACCGGCAGGCTGAGGCCGCGCGCGTCGACGAGCTGGCCGTCATAGCCGAGGCGGCCGATCGCGAGGTCGACCAGGCCGGGGGCGATGCGGGTCACCAGCTCGAACAGCACGGTGATGCCGCTCAGCGCCAGCTCGCCGCGCCGGCTGAGGGCCGCGAGGTAGATGCCGCGGGCGATGACCTCGGGCTGGTAGAC
>CAXTSD010000295.1:0-3537 GCA_964246775.1 uncultured Acetobacteraceae bacterium
CCAAAGGACGCCGCCAACATATCCCTTCCATTCCGATTAACTAATCAAAGAACAAACGGCCCAACCCGAAGGCTTTGCCTTTCCGCCGATACCAGACCGGCGCGAGCCGTGGATGGTAGGGGAGATTACCGGCAAGAAGCAAGAGATTTCTTGCCGTCCTCGTCGGTGAGCGGGGATTTAGGGCGTACGTCCCAGCCGGTCAACAGCTAATCCGAAAAAACCAGGCCAACGCCTCACCCAAGCTGGTGGTAGCTGCGGAACCAGTCGACGAAGCGCGGCACCCCCTCATCGAGCGTCGTCGACGGCGCATAGCCAGTCAGCGCCGCGATCGCGTCCACCGACGCGAGGGTCGCGCTGACATCGGCGGCCGGGCGCGCCGCCACCTCGACCAGCGCCTTGCGGCCCAGCGCCCGCTCGAGCAGGGACACCAGCCGCGACACCGGCTCGCTGCGCGTATTGCCGATATTGAGCAGCCGCAGCGCGCCGGGCGGCGGCGGATGGGCCAGCGCGCCGAGCACGCCCGCGACCACATCGTCTATATAGGTGAAGTCGCGCCGCAGGGCGCCGTTTTCGTAGAGGCTGATCGGCCGCCCCTCGACGATCGCCCGAGCGAAACCGTAATACGCCATGTCCGGCCGACCCCAGGGCCCGTAGACGGTGAAGAAACGCAAACCGGTCTGCCGAAGCCCGTAGAGGTGGCCATAGGCGTGGCTCATCAACTCGTCGGCCCGCTTGGTCGCCGCGTAGAGCGAGGTCGGGGTGTCGCAGCGCTGCGTCTCCAGAAACGGCGGCTCGCTCTCCAGCCCGTAGACCGACGAGGTGCTCGCAAACACGAAATGCTGCAGCGCCGGCAGCGCGCGCGCGAGCTCGAGCATGACCAGATGCCCCATCACGTTCGTCGTGACGTAGGCATACGGGTCCACCATTGAATGGCGCACGCCCGCCTGGGCCGCCAGATGGATGATGCGCGTGAGCCCAGGCGCCGCCGCCGCCACACGCGCCATCGCCGAGCGATCCGACACGTCCGCCCGCTCGAGACGGAACCGCTCGTGCCGCAGCAGCCGCTCGAGACGCGCCTCTTTCAGCCCGACGTCGTAATAGGCGTTGACGCTGTCGACGCCGATCACCCGCTCGCCTTGCGCGAGCAGCGCCTCGGCGACGTGGTAGCCGATGAACCCGGCCGCCCCGGTCAGCAGCAGCGACATCGCAACCTCTCGCCCAACCTCGGCGCCCGCCTCACTGCGCCGTCCAGCCGCCGTCGATCGATAGCGGCGCGCCGGTGATCGTTGATGCCGCATCGCCGCTCAGAAACACCGCGAGCGCGCCGATCTGCTCGGGTGTCGTGAAGCGCTCGAGCGGCTGCTTCTCGGCGAGCAGATCGTGCGTGACCGCATCGATCCCACGGCCCTCCCGCGCCGCCCGCGCCTCGAGCTGGGCCTGCACGAGCGGCGTCAGCACCCAGCCGGGGCAGATCGCGTTCACCGTCACGCCGCAGCCGGCGAGTTCGATGGCGGCGACCTTGGTCAGCCCGATGATGCCGTGCTTGGCCGCGACATAGGCGGATTTCTGCGCGCTCGCGACCAGCCCGTGCGCCGAGGCGATGCTGATGATCCGCCCCGAGCCGCGCGCCCGCATGCCGGGGATCGCCGCCTGCATGGCGTGGAACGCGGCGGACAGGTTGATCGCGATCACCGCATCCCAGCGCTCGGCCGCAAAATCCTCGATCCTCGCCGTGTGCTGGATGCCGGCATTGTTGACCAGGATGTCGAGCGAGCCTAGTTCCGCCTCCACCCTGCCGACCATCGCCGCGATCGCCGCCGGCCGCGTCATGTCCGCGCCGTCATAGAGGACGCGCACGCCATGCTCCGCCTCGATCCCGCTTCGCACCGCCTCGATCGCCGACGCCTCGCCGAGGCCGTTCAGCATTACCGCGGTGCCGGCTTGCGCGAAGGCGCGCGCGATCCCGAGGCCGATGCCGCTGGTCGAGCCGGTGATCAGCGCGACCTTGCCGGTCAGCTGGCCGCCCGCTGACTGACCGACCGCTGACGGACCCACCGCGCGCTGAGCGAGCTTGCCCGACATGCCTCGATATCCTCCCTTGCACCGGCCGCGTCGGCGCGAGCCCGCGTTTTCTGCAGACCAAACGGAGTTGGACCTTGATGGATGCACCGTCGCCGAACGATCACGCCGCTTCCGGCCCGGCCCGGCCCGCACCCAGGATCGGCCTGGTGCTGCAGGGCGGCGGCGCGCTCGGCGCCTATCAGGCCGGCGTCTACCAGGCGCTCCATGAGGCCGGGCACGAGCCCGACTGGATCGCCGGCGTGTCGATCGGCAGCGTCAACGCCGCCCTGATCGCCGGCAACCCGCGCGAGCAGCGGCTCGACCGACTGCGCGAATTCTGGGACACGATAACCGCGCGCCCGCTCGGCCTGCTGCCGCCGGACGGCGACGTGGCGCGCCGCCTCTACAACGCCGCCTCGTCGCTCACCACCACGCTGCTCGGCCAGCCCGCGTTCTTCAGCCCGCTTTTCCCCGGCCCCTGGCTCAGCCCGCGCGGCTCGCGCCAGGCGACCAGCCTCTACGACAGCGCGCCGCTGCGCGAGACCCTCGCCCGCCTGGTCGATTTCGACCGCATCAACCGCGGCCGCATACGCGTCGCCGTCGGCGCCACCAACGTCGCCAGCGGCAACTTCTCGTACTTCGACACCGCGACCGTCGCCCTGCGTGCCGAGCACATCCTCGCCTCGGGCGCCCTGCCACCGGCGCTGCCGATGGTGCGCGTCGGCTCGGACTGGTTCTGGGATGGCGGCCTCGTCTCCAACACGCCGCTGCAGCACCTGCTCGACAACGCCCGCGGCGACGACATGCTGGTGTTTCAGGTCGACCTGTTCAGCGCCCGCGGCGAGCTGCCGCGCGACATGCTGGAGGTGATGGCCCGGCAGAAGGACATCATGTATTCGAGCCGCACCCGGGCGGTCACGCAGTATCACATGCGCCTGCTGAACAGCCAGCGCCGGCTCAAGACGCTGCTCGACCGGCTGCCAGAGGAGATGCTGGATGACGATGAGCGCGCGCTCAAGCGTGAGCTACGCGCGCTGCCGTCCTACTCGATCCTGCACCTGATCTATCAGGAAGCCGCCTATGAGAGCCAGGTCAAGGATTTCGAGTTTTCCGCCACCTCGATGCGCGAGCACTGGGAGGCCGGCCTGCGCGACACCAGGCAGACCCTGATGCACAAGGACTGGCTGCAGGTGCCGACCGGAGACGTCGGCATCGCCGTGCACGACGTGCATCGCGCCCCCGGCTGAGCGCCCCCAACCGCTTGCCCGAACTCCCGCCCAGCCGCTAACGTGCCGCCGGCCACCGGAACACAGCATGAACGACCTGTTCTCAGACCAGCCGCGCCAGCCCCCCTCCGACAAGCTCGACAAGCCAGCCAAGTCGGGCAAATCAGCCAAGCCGGCCGGCCCGCCCGCCGCCCCCCCCGCCGGTGACCCGCCCGCCCGGGAGGGCTACACGGCCAACGACAACGCGGTT
>CAXTSD010000296.1:0-915 GCA_964246775.1 uncultured Acetobacteraceae bacterium
GTCGCGCTCGGCGCGATGGCGTCCCTGCCGTCGCAGCCGGCGCGCGCCCAGGCGGCGCTGACCGACGCCGATATCCTCAACTTCGCGCTCAACCTCGAATACCTCGAGGCCGAATACTACGTGCGCGGCGTCACCGGTGCCGGCCTGCCGGCGAGCCTGACCGGCGGCAACGGGCCGACCGGCAGCGTCAACGGCGGCCGGCGGGTGAACTTCCAGAACCCGATCATCCGCGGCCAGTTCGCCGAGATCGCGCAGGACGAGACCAACCACGTCGCGTTCCTGCGCAGCGCCCTCGGCGCCGCCGCGGTGCCGCAGCCGGCGATCGACTTCACCAACGCGTTTAGGGCGCTCGGCCAGGTCGCCGGGTTCAGCAACGATTTCGACCCGTTCGAGAACGAGCTCGCCTTCGCGCTCGGCGCCTTCGTGTTCGAGGATGTCGGCGTCACCGCCTATAGCGGCGCCGCTCCGGCAATCACCGACAAGGGCTATCTCGCCGCCGCCGCCGGCATCCTGTCGGTCGAGGCCTATCACGCCGGCGAGATACGGCTGCTGCTGCTGCAGACCGGCTTCGCCGTCGCCACCGCGAAGATCGCCGCGGCGCGCGCCAAGGTGTCGGGGACCGGCCCCGGCACCGCGCTGCCCGCCGACGACCAGGGGGTGACCCTCAACGGCAGGCTGTTCGGCCCGGTCAACATCGTGCCGACCGACGCCAACTCGCTCGCCTTCGCCCGCACGCCGCAGCAGGTGCTGAGCGTCGTCTATCTCGGCGGCACGACCAGCGGCGGCTTCTTTCCGAACGGCGTCAACGGCACGATCACCAGCGCCGCCTGACCTCAAGCAGGACTGACCCAGGGGCGCCGCGCTGCCGGTGTCTTACCGACGGCGGCGCGGCCGGTGCGGCGGTACCACCCACGC
>CAXTSD010000296.1:925-3536 GCA_964246775.1 uncultured Acetobacteraceae bacterium
GGCGCGCGGGGTCTGGCGCGCGCTGGCGCCGGCGCTGCTGCTGACCGGCTTGCCCGGCGCCGCGCTCGCGCATGTAAAATGGTTCTGCGGGCCGGTGGACGAGAGCCGGCCGCCGCTGCCGTTCGGCCACGTGCTCGGCCCGGTGTTCCTGCTCTGCCTCGCCGGCTTCCTGTGCCTGATCTTCGCCGGCGCCACGCTCGACGCCGCGCTGTCGCGCGGGCGTTGGCCCGACGGCGCCGCCCGACTGTGGTCGCGCTGGATCGAGCCGGAAACGCGCCCGCGCCGCCGGATGCTCGAGGCGGCGCTGATCCGGCTCGGCGTCGGCGGCTACTGCCTGTCGCTGTGGGACGAGATGGCCGTGGTGCCATGGGGCGCCGGTCAGCGCGCCATCATCACCCCTGAGCTGCTGCTGGCGCCGCATGCGCCGGGCGCGGTCGCGCTGCTGCAGGCGGCGACGGCGCTGCTCACGCTCAGCCGCCGCACCTGCCCGCTGGCCGGGGTCGGCCTGCTCGGGCTGTTTGCCGTCGGCATCGCGCGCGCCGGCGTGTTCCACATGACCGACTACGTCTATTTCCTCGGCCTCGCCTGGTATCTGCTGACCAGTTGCGCGCGCCGTCCGGCGCTGCTTGCCTCGCGCCTGCCGGCGCTCGCCGCCAGCCTGTCCTTCGCGCTGATGTGGACCGCGGTGGAGAAGTTCCTCTATCCGCAATGGACCGGCCTCGTGCTTCTCGCCCATCCGGAGATCGCCGCCGGCGTGCCGCCCGCCGTGGTCACCACCATCGCCGGCTTCGTCGAGTTCAGCCTGGCGTTCTATCTGCTGGTCGGCGGCGCGCTGCTGCGGCTCGACGCGCTGGCGCTCATGCTGGTCTTCGTCGCCGCCGTGCCGAGCTTCGGTCGGCTCGACGCCGCCGGGCACCTGCCGATCGTCGCCATACTCGCCGCGATCTGCCTGCACGGCCCGACGCCGCTGCAGGTGCGGCTGCGAAACGGCGGCGCCCGCTACCGCCACGTCCCGCCAGGCGCGCGGGTCTGCGGCGGGTTCGGCCTCGCGCTCGTCGTCGTCACCGCCGGGTATTACGGGCTGCAGCTGTCGGCGGGTTGAGCCTGCGACACGTTTATCGGCCGGCTAGAACTTCGGATTGTCGAGCACGTAAAACAGCGCGCCGGAGATCAGCATGGTGGCTGGCAGGGTGAACAGCCAGGCGGCGGCGATCCTGATCAGCATGCCGCGCTGCACGCCCTGGCCGCCGGCGACCATGGTGCCGGCGATGCCGGAGGTGATGATGTGGGTGGTGCTGACCGGCAGCCCGGTGAAGCCGGCGGTGCTGACCAGCACCGAGCCGATCAGCTCGGCGCTGGCGCCCTGGCCCGGCGTCATGTGCGACTTGCCAAGTCGCTCGCCGAGCGTGCGCACGACGCGCTTGTAGCCGACCATGGTGCCGGCGCCGAGGCACAGCGCGCTCAGCACCCGCACCCAGACCGGCGCGAAATGCACCGGCGGCCCGATCTGCTTGCGCAGGGTCTTCGCCTTCGCCTGATCCGCCTTGTCGACGCCGGAGGCTTCGCTGACGTACTTGAGCTCGGCGAGCACTGAGTAGATCTGGCCGCGCCGCTCGGTGCGCGCCTTGATCTCTGTCGCGGTCTCGGACAGCGTCGGGTGCGCCTCGTCCGGCGTGAATCCGGTGAGCGCGTTCGCGGCCGCGAGCCCGGCCTGCTTCTGGTCGTCGCCGTAGCGTTCGATGAGCGGGATCGCGTCCTTGGCGTGCGCCGCCAGCTGGTCGAGCTCGCTGCCGGCTTGCGGATTCAGCGCGAATGTCGCCGGCAGCAGGCCGATGATGGTGAGCATGATCAGGCCGATGCTCTTCTGCCCGTCATTGGTGCCGTGGGCGAAGCTCACCGCGGTGCAGGTCAGCACCAGCAGCGAGCGCAGCCACCACACCGGCGGCTGCTCGCCCTCCGGCGGCTCGAACAGGTGGCCGTGCCGCACGGTGAGCCGCAGGATGCCGTAGAGCCCGCCGGCGAGCACCAGGCCGAGCACGGGCGAGGCGGCCAGCGCCTCCAGCACCTGCCAGATCTGGCGCCAGTCGACGCCCTGCGACAGCGCGCGGGACTGCAGGATCGCGTCGGCGCAGGCGACGCCGATCAGCGCGCCGATGACGCAATGCGACGATGAGTTCGGGATGCCGAACCCCCAAGTCAGCACGTTCCAGAACAGCGCCGAGGCGAAGATCGCGACCAGCATCGGCACCGCCGGGGCGCCGTCCGGCGGCGTCAGCACGTCGGGCGGCAGTATCTCGACCAGCGCGTAGGCGACCGCGATGCCGCCCACCAGCACGCCGACGAAGTTCATGATGCCGGACCACACCACCGCCGGCACCGGCTTCAGGGTGTTGGTGTAGATCACCGTGGCGACGGCGTTCGAGGTGTCGTGAAAGCCGTTCGTCGCCTCGAACGCCAGCACCATCAGGAAGCACACCACCAGCATGGCGACGACGACATCGGACGACGGCGCGAAGTGGATCAGCATGAGTGTTCCTGCCAGGCTGCTAGGAAAGCAAAGGGGGGGGGGGGGGGGGGGGGGGGGGGGGGGGGGGGGGGGGGGGGGGGGGGG
>CAXTSD010000297.1:0-3525 GCA_964246775.1 uncultured Acetobacteraceae bacterium
AAATCACAGCGAATCACGAATGAGGAAAGATTCACAGCCTCAGAGCCCTCGCCTTACTTCGGCTTGGATAATCCGAAAAGCGCCGGCTTGGTCGGCGCGTCGGGTGCATGCTAGGCAGCCGCATGACAACCCTGGCCTGCCGATGCCCGCGCTGACCTTGCCCGCGGGTTTTCCTCTTCCCGGCCTGATCACCGAGCTCGCGCCGGGCGACACCATGTTCGACGGCCGCGACTGGCACTATCTGCGGGTCGGCGTTTCGGCCCTCGACGCGATCGAGGCGGCGTTGTCCGGCGCCGCCGCGCCGCGCCGCATACTCGACCTGCCGTGCGGCTTTGGCCGCGTCACCAGGATGCTGCGCGCCCGCTATCCGGCCGCCGAGATCACGGTGTGCGACCTCGACCGTCCGGCGGTCGACTTCGCTGCCGCGACGTTTGACGCGCGCGGCGTCTACTCGACGCCCGATTTTCGCGACCTGCGGATTGATGGGCCGTTCGACCTGATCTGGGTCGGCTCGCTGCTGACCCATTTGCCCGAGCACCAGACCAGGCAGTTCCTCGATTTCGCCGCCCGGCACATGGCGCCGGACGCGCGCCTGGTGGTGACCAGCCACGGCGACTACGTGGCGGCCCGCCTGCGCGCCTCGACCTACGGCCTGTCAGAGGCCGCCGCGCGCGGGCTGATTGCGCAGTATCTCGCCTGCGGCTACGGCTATCGCGGCTATGGCGGCGACCCGGCCTACGGCATCTCGCTCGCCGCCCGGGCCTGGTACGAGACGCTGCTCGCCGGCAGCCCGTTGCGACTGCAATCGTTCCGCCCGCGCGGCTGGGACCGCCATCAGGACGTGCTGGTGTTGCGCCCTGCCCCGGCCGGCGGCAGCAGCCGGCCAACCCCGCTCGATCGCCCCGGGCTCGCGCGGCCGTTGCCCGCCGCCGAGCAGGAGCGGCAGGACGCCTCTGCCGTCGCCGGCTTCGACGAGGCCTGGTATTGCGCGACCTCCCCCGACGTCGAGGCGGCGGTGCGCGACGGCAGCCTCGCCTCCGGGCTCGAGCACTATCTCCTCTACGGCTGGCGCGAGGGCCGCCCGCCCTTCGATCCCGCGCTGTCCTACGCGGCACGCACCCCGCCGACGCCGGCCGCCTGGGTCGACGGGGTCGTCGGCAACGCCAACCGTGTCGATGAGGCCTGGTCCGTCAGTCCGGAGGAGCAGGCCGAGGACGTCGGCTGGTACTGGATGGCGCATCCCGCGGTCCGCCTTCGCGCGAACCTGCTCGCCTCCGGCGATGCGGGCCAGGACGCCTATGACCGGCTCGCCGCGCTGCTGCGGCTGCGCGGTTGGACGCTGCCGATCGGCCGCTCCGTGTCCATCGGCTGCGGCTTCGGCGCGCTGGAGCGCGACCTGTCGTCGCGCGGCCTGGTCCGCGAGGTGGACGCCTACGACATCGCCTCCGGCGCGGTGCTGGAGGCGGAGCGGCAGGCGAGGCGGCTTGGCCTGCTGCGCCTGCGCTATCACGTCGCTGATCTGGAGACCATCGACCTGCCGCCCGCCTCGGTGGACGTGGTGTTCGCCCACTCCTCCGTTCACCACGTCGAGCGGCTTGAGGCGCTGTATGCCGTCGTCGCCCGCACGTTGCGGCCTGGCGGGGTGTTCCACCTGCACGAATATGTCGGCCCGACGCGCTTTCAGTGGACGGATGCGCAGCTCGAACTCGCCAACGCCTTCCTCGACGGCCTGCCCGAACGCCTGCGCCGGCAGCCGGACGGCAATCCCAAGCCGAGGCTGCGTCGCCCGACGATCGAGGAGATGATTGCGGCGGACCCCAGCGAAGCCGTCCGTTCGGCTGAACTGGTCGAGACGCTGGCGCCGTATTTCGACATCGTGGAGCAGCGCCCGCTCGGCGGCGCCCTCGCGCACATCGCGCTCGGCGGCATCGCCCAGAATTTTGATCCGGCCTCGCCGGAGGACGACGCGATCCTGCGGCACCTGTTCGCGACCGAAGACGCGGCGATGGCGGATGGCGTGATCGGCAGCGACTTCGCGACCATCGTCGCGATGCCGAAGCCCGCCGCGGTATGGCCGGTATCTAGCAAGGCGCCACGAAATCTCGCCAGGGGACACGTATCCGCCATGCCCAGCTCGCTTGCCGCCCGCGCCGCCGCGCTGTTTCCGCCCGCGCGCCGGCTGCATGATGCGATCAATCACCTGAACGCCGCCGTCGGCGCCATGCAGGCGCATCAGGACCGCATGACCGACGAGATCGCGACCCTGCGCCGGCAGTCGGCAACGCCGCCCGTGTCGATCCCAACGCCGGCGCCGACTGCCAAGGCCGATGCCGGGCCCGGTGCCGACGCCGATGTCGAGGCGATACTCGACCGCGCCACGCGTCGCGAGCTGGGCGAAGCGGCGCTGCGCCACCTGCCGTTCCTGCCCGGCGAATTCGAGGTCGCGACGGATGGCGTCACCGTCACCGGTTATTGCGGCGCGCCAGAGGGCATCACGGGACAGATGGCCTTCTTCATCAATGGCGAGCGGATCGACGAGGTCGAGTATCCGATCGTCGATCCGGAGCTGAAATCCAGATTTCCGGATGTTCCCGGCATGGGTCTGGTGTTCCGCCTGCGCGTCGGCCGCAATCTCGCCGCCTTGCACGCGGCGCGCTTCTGGCGTTTCGACGCCGCGCCGACCGGCCGCTACAATCCGGCCGATTGGCGACGCGCCGTGCACTACATGAACCCGGCGCAGGAACGCTTCGCCTTTCCGCCGGTGCCCAACATACAGCGTGTCATCGGCGACACCTCCGTCGAGCGCTTCGCCATGGGTGGTGCGATCATCTTCAACAACGTCGGCCACCTCCTGCGCGAGCTTGGCCACGACTGGAACGACTTCCCGCGCATCCTCGATTGGGGCTGCGGTGCCGGTCGGCTGACCCGCTACCTCATCGGCGAGACCTCCTCAGCCGTCACCGGCGTCGACATCGACGCCGACAATATCGACTGGTGCCGGCGGACCTATGCCGGCGGCAGCTTCACCACCGTGCCGCTGCGGCCGCCGAGCGCGCTGCCGGCTGGGCAGTTCGACCTCGTGTTCGGCCTGTCAGTGCTGACGCATCTGCAGGAAGCCGACCAGTTCCTGTGGCTTGCGGAACTGCAGCGACTGACCCGGCCCGGCGCGCTGCTGTTGCTCTCCGTGCAGGGGCCGACGCAGTTTGCCTACAACAAGTTTCCGCCGCATCTGTTTCGCAAGCTGCAGGTCGACGGCTACATCGACCTCTCGCGTGACCCGGCGCTGGACGGCGTGGTCGCCGACACCGAATACTACCGCGCCGCCATGCACTCGCGCGCCTACATCGTGCGGCGCTGGGGCGAGTTTTTCGACGTGCTCGCCTTCGCCGATGCCATCGCCGGCCTACAAGATTTTGTCGTGCTAAGGCGGCGGGGATACTCGGCGCTTTCAACACCTTGTTTTAAACAATGATTTTAAAGGCTACGCCTTTAATCGGAGTCCATGTGTGGACGGCCCCTTGGGGT
>CAXTSD010000298.1:0-3263 GCA_964246775.1 uncultured Acetobacteraceae bacterium
ATCATGCTCGGCGAGCTCGCGGGCCGAGCTCTCGGCCGGCGCGCAGGTGGCGACGGTGCGGCCGCCGCGCATCACCGTCGCCGCCTGGCATAGCGAGCGCACCTCCTCGAGCTTATGCGAAATGTAGAGGATCGAGCAGCCTTCGGCGGCGAGGCGGCGTAGGGTGACGAACAGCCGGTCGACCTCCTGCGGCGTCAGCACCGAGGTCGGCTCGTCCATGATCAGCAGCTTTGGCCGCTGCAGCAGGCAGCGCACGATCTCGACGCGCTGGCGCTCGCCGACCGAGAGGTCGTGCACCAGCCGGTCGGGCTCGAGCGGCAGGCCGTAGTCTTGCGAAACGCGGGCGATGCGCTGGGCGAGGCCGCGCCGGTCCGCCGGGTCGTTCAGGCCGAGCGAGACGTTCTCGGCGACGCTCAGCGCCTCGAACAGCGAGAAGTGCTGGAACACCATGCCGATGCAGAGGCTGCGCGCGTGGGCCGGGTTGTGGATCGCGACCGGCTCGCCGCGCCACAATATGCGCCCGGCGTCGGGGCGCAGCACGCCGTAGATGATCTTGACCAGAGTGCTCTTGCCGGCGCCGTTCTCGCCGAGCAAGGCGTGGATCTGGTTCGGCTCGACGGACAAGTCGACGGCGTCGTTGGCGAGGACGCCCGGGAAGCGCTTGGTGACGGCGTCGAGCTGCAGCAGGTGGGTCACGAGAGCTTGCCCTGCACCCCCCGCACCAGCCACTGCATCTGCGACAGGTCGGCGTCGCTCATGGTCTGGCCTTGATCGACCTTCGTCGCGCCGGACTGGTCGCTGATCGGGCCGGCGAAGACGCGGGTCTTGCCGGATTTCACGTCGTCCATCGCCTGGGTCGCTTGGGCTGCGACCGGCGACGGCATGTTGCGAAACGGCGCCATCTGCAGCAGCCCGCTATCGAAGCCGCCCCAGGTGTCGGTGCTGGTCCAGCTGCCGCCGAGCACGTCCGCTACACGCTTGATGTAGTACGGCGCCCAGTTGTCGAGGCTGGCGGTGAGCTGGGTGTGGCCGGCGAAGCGCGCCATGTCGGTCGACTGGCCGAAGCCGATGACGCCGCGCGCGGCGGCGGCCTGCAGCGGCGAGGGGCTGTCGGTGTGCTGGGTGATGACGTCGCAGCCCTGATCCATCAGCGTGCGCGCCGCCTCGCCCTCCTTCGGGGGGTCGTACCAGGAGTTCACCATGATGAACTTGAGCTGGGCGTGGGGATTGACGCTCTGCATGCCGAGCAGGAAGGCGTTCATGCCCTGCACCACCTCGGGCACCGGCACCGAGCCGATATAGCCGGCGACGCCCGATTTGCTCATCCGGCCGGCGATCACGCCCTGGACGTAGCGGCCCTGGTAGAAGCGGATGTTGTAGGTCGAGACGTTGGCGGCGCGCTTGTAGCCGGTCGCGTGCTCGAAGAACACCTTTGGATAGGCCTTGGCCGCCTTCAGCGTGTAGTTCATGAAACCGAACGAGGTGGCGAAGATCAGCTTGCAGCCCTTGCCGGCGAGGTCGCGCAGCACCGTCTCGCAATCCGGACCCTCGGGCACGCTCTCGACGAACAGCGTCTTCACCCGGTTGCCGTATTTGGCGTCGACGGCGCGCCTGGCCTGGTCGTGCTCGTAGCTCCAGCCGAAATCGCCGACCGGGCCGACATAGATGAAGCCGACCAGCAACGGGTCGGCGGCGACGGCGCCGGCGGGCAGCCCGGCGGCGAGGGCGGACGCGGCGAGGCTCAGGGTGAACGTACGGCGCTGCATGGGCGAACCTCCGCATCGGTATGACACGCCATTGTAGCAATGAACATGCCAGGGCGCGCGGCGCCGGCGTGCGACGGCTCGGGGGCTACAGGGTGCCGTAGTTGTGGCTGTCGCGCGGCACCGGCCTGAGGCCGTAGAGCGCGTCCTGCTCGCGTGAATACAGCGAGTTGTCGCCACGGACCGGCACCAGCACGCCGTTGGCGGCGAGCACGTAGCGGCTGACGTCGCCGGCGAGCGTGTCATGCAGCTGGATCACCCGCAGGGTCTGGCCGCCGAAGCGCGCCGGCTCGCTGGTCCAGCGGCCTGCCCAGCGTCGGGTGCCGGTGCCGACGCCGAATTGCAGGTCGCCGCGCTGTATGGTGGAGATCCGGTAGTGGCCCGCCACGGCGTCCGGCGCGCCCTCGAGCACCAGGTCGACGAGCTCGGAGGGTTCGATGGCGGGACCGGGCGGCGTGCCCTCCCAGACGCCGAAGATCGGCACGCTTGGACGCTGGACGCAGCCGCAGAGCGCCAGGGCCAGTAGCGCCGCCCGCGTCGGGTGCGGTCGGCTCACGGCTGCTTCGGCTGGTTCGCGCGGGCGCTCGCGGCCGGCCTGCTCGCGGTCTTCTTGCCGCCGGCGGTATGCTGCGGTGCCGGCGCGTGCCTGGGCGGCGGCGGGTTCGACAGCTGCTCGCTGGCCTGAAACCCGGTGCCGCCATACGGCGCCGCGGAGGCGAGCGTCCAGCCGACCAGCGCCGGCGCGACCAGGGCTGCGAAACGCTGCGAGCTCATAAGGTAAAGCTGCCTCCTGCAGATGGAGCATCAGGATCGGACCACTAGTGTTGGTGGGCCGATTCACCTGACGCTCAGGTAGTGAGCGTCAGGATCGGACCACTAGTGTTGGTGGGCCGATTCACCTGACGCTCAGGTAGTGAGCGTCAGGATCGGACCACTAGCGCAAGCCCGCGTAAAGCCCCCGGTAGCGCACGAAGCGCTCGGCGTAGGCGGCGGTGAGCGCCGGGTCCGGCAGCACCGTCTCGGCGCGCGCCGGCGGGGTGCAGACCGCGGCGGGGGCTTCGCCGGTCACCGCCATGCGGGCGAGACGGGCCGCGCCGTAGGCGGCGCCATGCTCGCCTTCGGCGAGGCGGTGCAGCTTGATGTCGAGTGCCGCGGCGATGATCCGGGTCCAGGCGCGCGAGCGCGAGCCGCCGCCGATCACGTCGGCCTCGGCGATGATGGTGCCTGAGGCGGCGAGCGCGTCGCGGCAGTCGCGTAGCGAGAACGCGACGCCCTCGAGCACCGCCTGGGTGAGTGCGGCGCGGCCGGTATCCTGCGACAGGTCGGCGAACGCGCCGCGTATGGCGCCGTCGTTATGCGGGGTGCGCTCGCCGCTCAGATACGGCAGGAAGCTCGCGGGCGAGGGCGCGTTCGGGGCGGGCATTTCGTCGAGCAGCGCCGCCTCGCCTGACCCCCGGGCCCCCCCCCCCCCGCCGCGCGCGGCGGCGGGCCCCCCCGGGG
>CAXTSD010000298.1:3273-3508 GCA_964246775.1 uncultured Acetobacteraceae bacterium
TGCGCCGCCCCCCGCGCCCCCGCCCCCCCCCGGCCCCCCCCCCCACCGGGGCCGGTGGGGGGCGGCCGACAGCGTGACGCCCATCTGGTGCCAGGTGCCAGGCACGGCGTGGCAGAAGGCGTGCACCGCCGCTTGCGGATACGGGCGGAAGGTCTCGGTGGTGGCGAACAGCACGCCGGAGGTGCCGAGCGAGACGAAGGCGCTGCCGGCGCTCGCCGCCCGCTGGGGCATGGTG
>CAXTSD010000299.1:0-3501 GCA_964246775.1 uncultured Acetobacteraceae bacterium
GGAGCCCGCTCATTGGCGAAATGTCAAGGGGCGGTCTTGATCTTTGCGGTTCCGCCCAGCGTCATCCCTCGCGATCCCGTCACCCGCGAGGATAGAACCGGTCGGCACGCAGGGCGTAGTCGCCGCGCGATCCAACCACACATGTGGTGGAATCGTCACGCTTCTGGCAGAATTGCAATGCTGTTTCCGGTTATCGACGACCAGCACGAGCTGGTGGATCGTCTCAAGGCGTTTGTACGCGCGCAGCCGTTTCCCTGCATCGGCGCCAAGTCGGCGCTGGCGCGTCAGCAGATGCGGGTGATCGTTGCGCGCGACATCGCCTCGTCCTGGGATGATCTGCGCATCTATCCCACCCTGCTCGATTTCACCGCCCAGTATCGCGCCGACCGCAAGCTGTTCCAGACGCTCGCGGTCGTCTTCGAGGGCCCGACGACGCTGAGCGAGGCAGGTTTCGAGCATCATCTCTGGGAACGCGTGCAGTCGCTCTCGGACAAGGATGCCTGGCAGGGACACTCCTATGATCGTCGCGTCAGCCCCGACCCGGCGGACAAGCATTTCTCGCTGAGCTTCGGCGGCGAGGCGTTCTTCGTCGTCGGACTGCATCCCAGGGCAAGTCGCATGGCGCGTCGCTTCGAGCGCCCGGTGATGGTCTTCAACCTGCACGACCAGTTCGAACGACTGCGCAGTGACGGCCGCTACGACAGACTGCGCGACACCATACTGGAGCGCGATCTCGCCTATTCCGGCACCGCCAACCCGATGCTGGCGGCGCACGGCAAGGCGTCCGAGGCGCGGCAGTACTCCGGCCGCGCCGTGGATCCCGCCTGGGCCTGCCCGTTTCATCGCTCGTGATGAGCGCGCGTCCAACTCGGCCCGCAACGCCTGAGCACGTGATCGCGCCGCGCTCGGGCGTCGCCTTCACTCTGGACCGCGGGCAGCGCCTCACGGTGATCGATCCCGAAGGCGAGCAGGTCGCCGACCTCCTCGCCTTCCGGCGCGGCGACACGGACGAGGTGATCTCGTCCGGCCGCACGCTCGACTATGCGAGCCGGATCTATCTCACCACCGGCGACCCGCTCTACTCCAACCGCAGCGCCGTGCTGCTGCGCATCGTCGAGGATACGGTGGGGCGGCACGACTTCCTGCTCACCCCCTGCTCGGCCGACACCTTCCGCATCATCTACGGCGACGCGCACCCGCATCACGGCTGCTTCGGCAACCTCGCCGAGGCGCTGGCGCCGTTCGGCATCCGCCCTGACCACATACCGATCGCTTTCAACTGCTTCATGAACGTGACCATCGACGGGCGGACCGGCGCGCTCGCCGTGCAGCCGCCGTTGAGCCGGGCCGGCGACCGCATCGTGTTCGCCGCCGAAACCGACCTCGTCATCGGCCTGACCGCCTGCTCGGCGCCGCAATCCAACAATTACCGCTGCAAGCCGATCCGCTACCGGATCGAGGACGCCGCCGCCGGGCAGTCCTAGTCCAGACGTTCGGGTCATGGATGTCCGGATGATAAACGTAACGTCATCCGCCTCCCACCCTGAGGACAGGGCGGCTGTGGATATTTGCCGGCCCATGAGGTTCGCTCCGCCCGCCGTCATGCTGTGCTCGGCGCTCGCGCTCGCGCTGCCGGCGCGCTCCGAGGCGCCGGAACCACCGGCCGACCGCCCGATGGCGGTCACCTCGGACACCGCCGACTATTGCGCGACCCTCGCCCGACTGGTCGGGCAGGCGCCAAGCCCGACCGCCGACGCCCGCCGCCTGCTCGCCGACGGCCAGGATATGTGCGCCCGCGGCAAGATACGCGGCGGCATCGCCCGCCTGCGCCGCGCCCTGATCATCGAGCGGCATCGCCCGCGGCCGCCGCAATCGTCCGCCGAGGCGACCCAGCACCCGCCGGCGCGTTGAACCCACGTCCGCCCGTCGCGGCGGCGCTGAGGAGCCCGACGCCATGATCGACCTGCATTTCTGGCCGACGCCGAACGGCCACAAGATCACGATGTTCCTCGAGGAGGCCGGGCTCGACTACCGGCTCGTCCCGGTCAACATCAGCACCGGCGAGCAGTTCAAGCCCGACTTCCTCGCCATCGCGCCCAACAACCGGATGCCGGCGATCGTCGACCACGCGCCCGCCGGCGGCGGCGCGCCGGTGTCGATCTTCGAGAGCGGCGCCATCCTGCTCTACCTGGCCGAAAAGACCGGCCGGTTCCTGCCGCAGAACACCGCGGCGAGATACGACGTGCTGCAATGGCTGTTCTGGCAGGTCGGCGGCCTCGGCCCGATGCTCGGCCAGAACCACCACTTCGTCACCTACGCCCCCGAGCGCATCCCCTACGCCATGGAGCGCTACGTCAACGAGACCTCGCGGCTCTACGGCGTGCTGAACCGCGACCTCGAGAAGCGCGCCTACGCCGGCGGACCAGACTACTCGATCGCCGACATGGCCTGCTACCCGTGGATCGTCCCCTACGAGCGCCAGCTTCAGTCGCTCGACAGCTTTCCGCACCTCAAGCGCTGGTTCGAGGCGATACGCGATCGCCCGGCGACCAGGCGCGCCTATGAAAAGGGCGGAGCGATCAGCAGCACGCCGACCGTCAACGACGCGTCGCGCCAGATATTGTTCGGGCAGAAGTGACGGCCAGGCGGGCGCCGTTGACGACACGCTGGGCGGTCACGCGCCGGCGGCCTTGAGCGCCTGCGCCATGCGCGTCTCGTCCGGGCAGGCGATCAGCAGGCCGCGATAGCCGCCGTCCCTGGCATCGGCATACAGCGTCGTCGGCGCAACCTCGCCGGCGTCCAGCTTGCGCGACACGTGGCGGGCGTGCGCCAGGCCTTGCAGGCGCGCCACCGGGTCCTCGCCGCCTACGTGGTTCTCCGACAGGATGAAGCGATGCACCGGCCACTCCGTCGGCTCCTCCTTGTCGGCCTCGAGCGCGCGCAGCCCGAGTTCACTGGTCAGGGTGTGATACAGGCTGAGGCCGGCGGCGAGCGCCGGCCCGGGCAGGCCGGCCGCATCGGCCTCCGCCTCGAGTTCGATCGGCGAGGCGGCGACGAGCAGGATGGTCACGACTGATCTCCTTGAGGCGTCGACGGTGACGGTTACTACGCGAGGCGCCGCCGCCTGTTGCGTCCGGCTGGCGGAGCGATCGGCATCGCCCGATCTGGCGCGATGCTGACGCTCGCCATGCTGGCGGGGGCGCTGCTCGCCGAGGCGGCTGTCGGCTACCCGGACCGGCTGTTCCGACTGATCGGCCATCCCGTGACCTGGATCGGCGCGCTGATCGCCGCACTCGACCAGCGCCTGAACGACCCGGCGCTGAGTCCCGCCGCCCGGCGCCGACGCGGCGGGATGGCCGTGCTGCTGCTGCTCGCCGCCACCCTGCTGCCGGCGGCGGCGCTGCAGGCAGCACTGCTCGCGATGCTGCCGCGCCCGGCCGCCATCGCCGTGCTGGCCCTGCTCGCCGCCAGCCTGCCGGCCAGCCGCAGCCTGGATCGGCA
>CAXTSD010000300.1:0-3483 GCA_964246775.1 uncultured Acetobacteraceae bacterium
CCCGAACGCCGCGCGGCGCGCGCCGACGAGCGCGACCCGCGCGCCGAGCTGTCGGCGCCGCTCGACATGCGCTTCTCGTTCGACAGCTTCGTCGTCGGCAAGCCGAACGAGTTCGCCTATGCCTGCGCCAGGCGCGTCGCCGAGAAGCCGGCAAGTCAAGGGTTCAACCCGCTCTTCCTCTATGGCGGCGTCGGACTCGGCAAGACGCACCTCATGCATGCCGTCGGGCTCGAGCTGAGCCGCGCCGGCAGCGCCGCCTCCTCGGTCGCCTACATGTCGGCAGAGAAGTTCATGTATCGGTTCATCGCCGCCATCCGCTCGCAGCAGACGATGGAGTTCAAGGAGCAGCTCCGCTCCGTCGACGTGCTGATGATCGACGACCTGCAGTTTCTGATCGGCAAGGACAATACGCAGGAGGAATTCTTCCACACCTTCAATGCCCTGGTCGATGCCGGCAAGCAGATCGTGGTGTCGGCCGACAAGTCGCCGTCCGACCTCTCAGGGCTCGAGGACCGGCTGCGCACGCGGCTCGGCTGCGGCATGGTCGCCGACCTGCACGCGACCACCTTCGAGCTGCGCATCTCGATCCTCGAGGCCAAGGCCGCGCGGTCCGAGGTGCAGGTGCCGCCCAAGGTGCTCGAGTTCCTGGCGCACAAGATCACCTCGAACGTGCGCGAGCTCGAGGGCTCGCTCAACCGGCTGATCGCGCACGCCAACCTGTTCGGCCGGCCGATCACGCTGGAGACGGCGCAGGAATTGCTGCACGATATCCTCAAGGCGCACGACAGGCGCGTCACAATCGAGGAGATCCAGCGCAAGGTCGCCGAGCACTGGAATATCCGCCTCACCGACATGTCGTCGGCGCGGCGCGCCCGGGCGGTCGCGCGGCCGAGGCAGGTCGCGATGTATCTCGCAAAGCAGCTCACCAGCCGCTCGCTGCCGGAGATCGGCCGCAAGTTCGGCAATCGCGACCACACGACGGTGATGCACGCGGTCTCGCGCGTCACCGAGCTGATGGCGGCGGACGCGGCGTTCGCCGAGGATGTCGAGCTGCTGCGGCGTATGCTCGATTCCTGAGGGAAGGAAGCGGTTCTTTTTCGAGAAAAAGAACCAAAGAGCAAAAGTTTTTTGCTACTTTTTTTCAAAAAAGTAGCGCTTCCTTCCTCCTACCCCGGCGCCCTGAACAGCCGGCGCAGCGCCCCCGGCGCCAGAGCCGAGAGCGGGT
This sequence comes from uncultured Acetobacteraceae bacterium, assembly GCA_964246775.1. Classification (GTDB taxonomy): domain Bacteria; phylum Pseudomonadota; class Alphaproteobacteria; order Acetobacterales; family Acetobacteraceae; genus CAXMMR01. The sequence continues at coordinate 1,226 of CAXTSD010000300.1, forward strand.
TCACCTTGACCGACGGGTTCGCAAGCGGGCCTTTCACCGCGAACTCGGCGGCGAACATGCCGCCGCCGCGCTCCGGGCTGAACAGCCGGCCGACCCAGGGCAGCCGGCCGAGCGCGGTGTTGAGCAGGTAGGCCGGCACCACGGTGCCGCGCAAATCCGCCCGTTGCGCATCGAGATCGAGCGTGCCGCTGGTCGTGACGCCCAGGGTCGGGCTGTAGGCGCGCGCCTCGCGTATGTCGAGGCGCTTGCTTTCGTAGTGGAACGGCAGGATCAGCCGGCTGAAGCTGACACCCGGGCCGCGCAAGATGTCGACGACGCCGAACAGGGTGGCCGCCTTGAGCAGCCGGGCCACGGTCGGCGCGTCGGTCACGCGGAATTCGGCGAGGTTGGCCGTGGCGTCGAGCGGCGCGTCGGCCTGGCTGTCGTCGAACCGGCCGCTGAGCGACAGCGTGCCGCCGCGTATGTTGTCGGCGAGGCCGAGGCCGCGCAGCAGCAAGCCGGCATCGCCGGCATGGAGCGCGAGCGCCCGCCCCTGCCCGGCCGCAGCGATGGTCGCGCCGATGATCGGCGTGCCGCCGCCGCCCGCCTCGATAGTCAGGGCGGCAATGCGCAGGCCATCATTCTCGACATGTGCGACGAGCGGACCCACCGGCGCCTGATCGGCGAGCAGGACCTGGTCGAAACGGCTGTCGAGCTGCCAGGCGCGACCACGCTGCGGCGGCTGCGCTCGGCTCGGCGGTTGCGCGGCCTCGGCGGTCTGCTCGGCCGCGCCCTTGCCGCCGAATTGCGAGGAGAGGTCGAGCATCGGTCCGGCAAGTCGCAGCCGGATCCCGGCGGCGCTGTTCGCGGCCGGGATCAGCAGCGTTCCGGTGGCGTTGGTGCGGCCGAGCACCATGCGGTCGAGATGCAGCGTCTGCTGCCCGGCCTCGAACGTCGCGTGGCTGCGCAGCAGCAGGCCGGGCCCGTTCGCCGCGACGTCGGTGAGCCCGACCAGCCGGGCGTTCTGCAAGATGACGTGGGCGTGCGCGTCGGCGGACCCGCCGGCGGCCTTGCTCCAGCCAAGCGGCAATCTGAGCGAGGCGGCATTGAGGTCGGCGTCGATCACGATGTCGGCGCGACCGCTGCGCTGCTCGGCGTAGCTCGCATGCACCGTCGTGCTGCCGCCGAGCCGTCCCGCGGTGTCGAGCCCGAGGCCGGCGAGTTGCGCCGCCGTCACCGTGGTGCCGATGCGCGCCTGCTGCAGCAGTTGCGCTGGCGGGCCGGCGCGAAAATCCATCGCGAGGTCAAGGCTAGACGGCAGACCGGCGAGGCGCGCGTTGCCGCTCACGGCGAGGCCGTCGCTGTCGATCCGGGCGTCGAGCATGCCCTGGTCGAGATCACGCCCGGCGGCGATGGCGCCGAGATGCACGTCGGTCAGCTGTGCTTCGGCGTCGAGCTTTATGCTGTCGATCTTGACCCTGTCGTCGAGCGGCAGGCTGACATGCAGCACGCCGTCGATGGTGCCGGACGGGTTGGTGAAGCCGACCGGCGAGCGCGACAGCAGGTTCAGCCGAGGCTCGGCGAGCAGCCGCATCAGCTCGCCGAACGGGCCGACCAGCGGCACAGTGATCGCCGCCACCTGGTCTGCACGGGTGAGGCCGGTGATGCGGATCGTGCTGCCGTCGACCGCGAGGCCGCCCTGGTGGCCGGAGAGCAGGCGTATGGCGACGGCGTCCGGCCCGTCGAAATCGACGCGCAGCGACGCCGCCTCGATCGGCGGCATCGGCCGCAGCCAGTAGCCGGTGACGCCGGACGCGTTGAACCCGCCGGCGAGGCTGGTCACCGTCGCCGTCGACAGATCGGCCGGAGCGGTCAGGCCGAGCGCCACATGCAGGTCGCGCGCGACGCCGGCGGTGATGTTGGCGGTGATCCAGGGCCGCGCGCCGCCGCCGAACCCGGCTGGCCAGTAGTGCGAAAGTTCAGCAAATCCGACGTGGTCGAGATCGAGCGCCGCCGTCGCGCGGACGTCGTTCGGCCCTCGCTCAACCTCGGCATGGCCGGTCAGACTGGGCGCGGCCGACTCGCCTGATCCTTGCGAAAACTCGACGCGCAGGTCGCTCAGCGTGAGCCGGTCAGGCGTCGCGTCTTGGCTGAGCCGGGCGGCGGCCAGCCCCACCGTCCCGGCGCGGGGAGGCGCGGCGCCGGCGCCGATGGAAAGCTCGGCATGACCGCTCAGCGGCGCGAGCTGCGGGCCGAGCCTGGCGGCGAGGCGGAGCGAC
>CAXTSD010000301.1:0-3479 GCA_964246775.1 uncultured Acetobacteraceae bacterium
ACCCCGCCGAAGCCGTCCTAGCCGCCCAACCCGCGCCCGCCGCCGCAGCCGCCGTGGTAGCAGCCGTGCAAGCCGCCATAATAGCCGCCGCGATAGAAACCGCCGCGATAGAAACCGCCATAGCCGCCCCAGCCGCCGATGAAGATGCCGCTGCCCAGGTAGCCAGGATAGTAGCCGAACCCGTAAGGATAGCCGTAATAGCCGCCATAATACGTGGAGCCGTAATAGGCCGGCCCATACGTCGGACCGTAATAGCCGTAGCTGTTGTAATAGCCGGGACCATAGTAGCCGTAGGGCGCGTAGTAGCAGCCGCCCAGCAGCGTCGCCGTGCCGAGTACAAGTGCCTGCAGCAGGCCTCTGCGGCGGCGCCCGGCTATACCGGTTGTCGTCATCGTGTGTCTCCATGCTCCCGCGCCGGCGGTACCGCCGACGCGGGTCATCGTTTGCTGGTTTATTTAAACCACGTAATCTTCGGTGTCTGCGCTCTGCACAGCCGATGAGACACCAGATATGTTGCGGAGCGATGTCTGGCGCCGCCGTTGCGTCCAGAAATACCGCGCCTCACGCCGAGGTGAAGCGGCTCGCCACCCGGTTCAACCCCGGTTCAGCCCCTGGTTCAACCTTGACCGGACAAGACGATCATCTCCCGCGCCGCGAGGCAGACCTCGGAGGGCAGGTAGGGTTTGGCGATATAGCGTTCGAGCTGGCCGCGTTCCGCCGCCGAGGCGATATCCGGCCTGCCTGACATGAAGATCACCGGCAGGGACGGGTTCATCGCCCGCGCCCGCTCGACCAGCGCATGGCCGTTGCAGGCGCCGGGCAGCTGGATGTCGGTCATCAGCAGGTTGATCGCCCGGTCCTGGTCCAACAGCGCCAGGGCGCTGTCGAAGTCCTCGGCCTCGAGGACGTCGAATCCGGCATCGGCCAGCGCCTCGGATAGCGTGAGGCGGATCAGGAACTCGTCCTCGACAAGCAGTACCCGGTGGCTCATGCCGAGGATTATCGCTGAGCCGGACACGCCGGGCAAATCATCACGGTGGCAAACCATGACGCCGGCGCCGTCGCGCGGCCAGCCCAACCATCTCGCAAACCGCCGCCGCAGCGCCTAGGATGGCGAGGCAACCGCAGTCGGATCACGATGATCGACCCGTTTTCCCTCGCCGCCGGCTGGCTGCACGAGCACGCCCTGCTGCCGCTGATGTTCCGCCTGCACATCATGGCCTGGGAGGATGTCGGCTTCGGCTGGGTGCTGTTCGCGCTCTACGGTGTCGCACAAGTGATCGCGACCTACGCCGTCTGCCTGCCGCTCGAGCGAGGCTGGCCGCTCGAGCGCTGGCCGGACCGGCGGGCGGTCGGCACCGACATACTCTACACGCTGATCTCGCGCATCGGCGTGCTGCCGCTCGTCAGCTTCGTCCTGTTCTACCAGCTGCAGGTGTCGCTGAACGGCTGGTTGACCGATCAGGGCTGGGTGCCGCCGACGCTCGAGCGCCTGCTGCCGTTCCTGATCGGCCGCCAGGCGCTGAGCTTCTGCGTCTACGTGCTGGTGCTCGACTGCGCCGACTACTGGCGCCACCGCCTCTCGCACCGCGTCGCCATCTGGTACGCGCTGCACTCCGTGCATCACGCGCAGCGCCAGCTCACCTTCTGGTCGGACGACCGCAACCACGTGCTCGACGAGGTGATCTCGTTCGCCTGGTTCCTCGCCATTGCGCTTGCGATCGGCATCCCGCCGATGCAGTTCCCGCTGATGATCCTGCTGCTGCGCCTGCTCGAGAGCCTGTCGCACGCCAACACCAGGCTCGGCTTCGGTCGTCTCGGCGAACGCCTGCTGATCTCGCCGCGCTTCCACCGCGCCCATCACGGGGTGCTCGCCGCCGGCCAGCGCAGCTGCAATTACGGCGCGATCCTGCCGTGGTGGGACATGATCTTCGGCACCGCCGACTTCTCCCGCACCGCGGTGCGCACCGGCGATCCGTCGGCGGAGGAGGCAATGGCGACCGGCGGCTGGTCGGCCCAGCAGGTGGCCGGGCTGCGCCGGATGCGCCGCATGTGGCGCCGCCGTCGCGGCACCGCCGCCGCGCAGTAGGCGCCGTGCCGCCCCGCGCGCCGGTCAGATGCCAGCCAGGATTTCCGTAATCCGCCGATCACCTGCTATGTTCCTCGCCTGAGACAGCAGGATCGGGGACGCGGGTTTGGGCAAGGTCAGGATCGCCATCGTCGGCGTCGGCAATTGTGCGTCCTCGCTGGTCCAGGGCATCAGCTTCTACGCCGGCGCCGGCAACGCCAAGGCGATCCCCGGCCTCATGCATCCCCGGCTTGGCGGCTACGACGTCGGCGACATCGAAGTAGTGGCGGCGTTCGACATCACCCGCGACAAGGTCGGCCTCGACGTCGCCGAGGCGATCTGGGCGGCGCCGAACAACACCATACGCTTCGCCACCCCCGAGCGCTCCGGCGTCACCGTCAGCCGCGGCCCGACGCTCGACGGCATCGGGCGCTACATGCAGGACGTGCTCGACGAGCATGATGCGGCGCCGGCCGACGTCGCGCACGTGCTGCGCCAGAGCGGCGCCGAGGTGGTGGTGTCCTACCTGCCGGTCGGCTCCGAGCGGGCGACGCATCACTACGCCGAGGCGGCGCTCGCCGCCGGCTGCGGCTTCGTCAATTGCGTGCCGGTGTTCATCGCCTCCGACCCGGCCTGGCGGCGGCGCTTCGAGCGCGCCGGGCTGCCGATTGTCGGCGACGACATCAAGTCCCAGGTCGGGGCGACGATCGTCCACCGCATGCTGACCAATCTGTTCCGCGACCGCGGCGTGCGTCTCGACCGCACCTACCAGCTCAACGTCGGCGGCAACGCCGACTTCCAGAACATGCTCGAGCGCGAGCGGCTGGAGAGCAAGAAGCTGTCCAAGACCCGCGCGGTGACGAGCCAGCTCGCCGAGGCGCTGCCCGAGGGGGCGGCGCATGTCGGCCCGTCCGACCACGTGCCGTGGCTCGAGGACCGCAAGTTTGCCTTCATCCGCATGGAGGGCACCACCTTCGGCGACGTGCCCCTGATGTGCGAGCTCAAGCTCGAGGTGTGGGATTCCCCGAACTCCGCCGGCGTGGTGATCGACGCGGTGCGCTGCGCCAAGCTGGCGCTGGATCGCGGGCAAGGCGGCGCCATCGCCTCCGCCTCCGCCTACCTGATGAAGTCGCCGCCCGAGCAGTTCACCGACGACGAGGCGCGCCGGATGCTGGAGGCGTTCATCGCCGGCACGGCGTGCTGATGACACGCATCGGCACGGCGTGCTGACGCGCCGGCACGGCGTCCTCTGACGATCATCCACCTGGTCCGGCACGCCTCCTACAGCGAGCTCGGCGTCAGCCTCGCCGGCCGTTCGGACCACGCGCTCGACGATCTCGGCCGCGGGCAAGCGGCACGGCTGGCCCAATCGCTCGCCGGCCTGCGGCTTGCCGCGGTGGCGACGAGCCCG
>CAXTSD010000302.1:0-3466 GCA_964246775.1 uncultured Acetobacteraceae bacterium
TCCCGCCCGGCGACGGGGCGGGGGAGTGCATCGCCATCGTCGAGCTCGGCGGCGACGGCGAGACGCTCGCGCGCGACCTGCGCCGGCGCAGCGACGGCGAGATCCAGCTCGTCGGCGTGTTCCAGCGCCTCGCCGCCGCCCCGGCGCGCGGATTGACTGCGCCATCATCGGCGCGCGGCCCCGACGCCGCGCCATCGGCGCGCGGCATCGACGACCTGCTCGCGCTGTCGCGGCTGTTCCGCATCGACGAGATCATCGTCACGGTGCGCGGCGGCGAGGCGGCCGACGACGTGGTGCGCAAGCTGGCGACGATCCCGACCAATCTGCGCCTGTGCCCGGCCATGCCCCGCCTCGCCGTCACCCCGCGCGACGCCGGGCTGTTCTTCGGCCACCCGGTGCTGACCGTCTGCCGCCGCCCGCTCGACGGCTGGAGCAGCATCGCCAAGCGCGCCGAGGACATCATCCTGGGCAGCCTGATGCTGGCGATGCTGTCGCCGGTGATGCTGCTGATCGCGTTGCTGGTCCGCCTCGACAGCCCCGGCCCGGCGCTGTTTCGCCAAAAACGCCTCGGCTTCAACAGCAATGAGATCACCGTCTTCAAGTTCCGCTCGATGACCCACCGCCCGGCGCCGGAGGCGGAATTGCGCCAGGCCAGCCGCGACGACCCGCGGGTCACCCGGCTCGGCCGCCTGCTGCGCCGCTCGAGCCTCGACGAACTGCCGCAGCTGCTCAACGTGCTGCGCGGCGAGATGTCGCTGGTCGGCCCGCGCCCGCACGCACTCGCGCACAACGAGCAGTATGCCGCGCTGATCGACGACTATCTCGGCCGCCACCGCATGCAGCCGGGCATCACCGGCTGGGCGCAGGTGAACGGCTTTCGCGGCGAGACCGACACCCTCGACAAGATGCAGCGCCGCGTCGAGCACGACCTCGCCTATATCGACAACTGGTCGATCCTGCTCGACCTCAAGATCCTCGTGCTGACCGTGTTCCACGGCCTGTTCAACCCCAACGCTTATTAGCGGCGTACGGAAAGCAAGGATCGGCCCTGGCTGTCAGCGCTGACGCGAAGCTTTGGGAGCAGAGCACCTCACACCCAAGGATTGACGACCGCCACGCCGAACCGGGGCGGCTCTCTGACCGGCTCGCGCGGCGGCAGCTCGACCCCGCCTAGCGGCGCGAAGCGGGCGCGGACCCGGTCGTAGAGGTGGCGCACAGGCGAGGCTTGCTGCGGCGCCAGCGCGGTTTGCAGGATACGACGCGCCTCCGCCTCCATTGACTGGCCGTGCTGCGCCGCGCGGACGCGCAGCCGCTCTTTGAGCGCCGGGTCGAGGTTGCGGATGGTGATCAAGGCTGAGGCAGGGTGTCCGCTGACGTGTATACCCGATATATAATCAATGATTGCAGTGACGTCACTTGCCAAGGAACGTGTTGCGCGGCGAAATCGCGCATGAGTTCGTCGAACGAGAGCAGTGGCCCGGCGTCGATCGCCGGCGGCGGCGGCGGCCGAGCCGACCGGCTCGCTCCTGGCGTGTGGAAAGTGGTCTCCGTCGCCGCCATCGGCTCGTTCATGGCGCAACTCGACGCGACCGTCGTCAATGTGTCGCTCGCCAGCCTGGCCGCCGACCTGCGCGTCAGCCTGTCGGCGATCCAGTGGGTGACCAGCGGCTACCTGCTGGCGCTGGCGCTAACGCTGCCGCTGAACGGCTGGCTGGTCGACCGCATCGGCGCCAAGGCGCTCTATCTCTGGTGCTTCGCCGCCTTTACCCTCTCGTCGATGCTGTGCGGGCTGGCATGGTCCGCGGAATCGTTGATTGCCTTCCGCATCCTGCAGGGCATGAGCGGCGGGTTGCTGGCGCCGATGGCGCAGATGATGATCGCCCGCGCCGCCGGCAAGCAGATGGCGCAGGTGGTCGCCGTCGCCGCCCTGCCGATCCTGCTGGCGCCGCTGCTCGGTCCGGTCATCGCCGGCGCCATCCTGCAGTTCGCCTCCTGGCGCTGGCTGTTCCTCATCAACCTTCCGGTCGGCCTCCTGGCGCTGGCGCTGGCGGCGGGGTTCCTGCCCAACGATCGGCAGGAGACGCGGCCGCGCGACCTCGACCTGGTCGGGCTGGCGCTGCTGTCGCCGGGGCTGGTGCTGTTCCTCTATGGTTCGGACCATTCGGGTGAGCGGATCGGCCTCGCCGCCCTGGCCGTCTCGATCGTCATGTTCGCGCTGTTCTACCGTAGCGCGCGGTCCAAGGGCGGCGCCGCCTTGATCGACCTTCGGCTGCTCCGTGGCCGCGTGTTCTCCGCCTCGATCGCGGCCATGTTCATGCTCAACGGCATCACGTTCGCCGGCCAGATGCTGATCCCGATCTATCTGGTCCGCGCCTGCGGCCTGTCGCCAAGCCGAACCGGCTGGCTGCTGGCGCCGCTCGGCCTGGGCATGATGTGCACCTACCCGTTCATCGGCCGTCTGACCAAGCGGTTCGGCATCCGCAAGCTCGCCGCCTATGGCGCGCTCCTAGCTCTGGCCGGAACTTTGCCGCTGGTCTTTCTGGCCCGACACGGTCTGATTGTCAGCGTTCTGGCCGCCAGCCTGTTTGTTCGCGGCGTCGGCGTCAGCACCATCGGCATTCCGTCGATCACCTCCGGCTATGCGTCAGTGGCGCGCCAGGACCTGCCGATGGCGACGACCGCCATGAACATCGTCCAGCGCCTCGGCGGCCCGACATTGACGACGCTCTGCGCGGCCTTTCTAGGGTGGCGCCTGTCGGCGGCGGGTCTCGCGTCGACGTCCGGCGCCTTCATCGCAACGTTCAGTCTGCTCTGCGCCCTGCACGCGCTGCTATTCCTCGCCACCCTCCGGCTACCCTGGCTGGTTCCCGACGCAAGACCCGTGTCCCACTCTCCCGCGATCGCTCCCCGGCCTGCCTGAACGCGGATCACGGGCAGGCTATGCCGCAGGCCCCCAAAGCGGCCCGCTCTTGCTCAAGCTCTCGGGCCGGCGCTTCGCCAGCTCGGCCGCCATCGCGTTCACCCGATCGCGCAACGCCTTCGGCGCGCGGCCGAGCACCCCGGCACCGTCCTCTGCGGCGCGCGGGAACCAGGCTGCCGTGAGCGGCAGGTAAGCCAGCCGGCGCAGATCGAGCACGAAGGCCCGGCCCCTGCGGTGGTGCCCGGTGCCACTGGCCGCCTTTTGCGCCACGACCACCACCCTGGGCCAGCAACGTGGCGGTGACGCCGTCCTGGCCCGCTCCTACCTGTGGTTTGTAGCCGCAGGCGGTGCAGCGATGCTGGTTGGCGTCTTCATCCATTCGGTCATGCGCTTGGTCTGACGAGCAGATGGTCGCGGAGACCTATGACGAGAAGCAGTTCTTCTGTCTTGCGGGTAAGTCGCTTAGTTTCTTGGCAGATAGTGTAGCCAGGAGCTAGGTCGCGTGGACAAAGCGCGTATTGGGGGGATTCCCACGACGCGGTGCAG
>CAXTSD010000303.1:0-3463 GCA_964246775.1 uncultured Acetobacteraceae bacterium
GCCGGAGGGCAGCCTGGTCGAGGCCAACACGCTGCTGACCACGATCACCGAGACCGATCCCGTCTATGTCAGCTTCGCCTTCACCGACGAGGACCTGCAGACGCTGCGCGCCATGCTGCACGCGGACGGGCTGCAAAGGACAGGCGGGCGCGGCGACGCCGACCATCTGCCGGCGACGCTGCTGCTCGAGAACGGCGTCCGCTACGCCCGTCCCGGCGCGGTCGACTTCACCGACAGCTCGATCGATACGGAAACCGGCACGGTGCGCGGCCGGGCGCTGTTCTCGAACCCCGACGGCGAGCTGCTGCCAGGACAATTCGTCCGCGTCCGCGTCGGCGGCGTCACGCTGCGCGCGGCGCTCACCGTTCCAGAGCAATCGGTGCAGCAGGACCATCAGGGCGCCTTCGTCTGGGTGGTCGGCAAGGATGGCCGGGCCGAACGCCGCGCCGTCGTGCTGGGGCAGGACATCCCGGCCGAGGCCGGCACCGGCCGCTTCGTCGTCGCCTCTGGCCTTGCGGCCGGCGACCGCGTGGTCAGCGACGGCGCGGTCAAGGTACAGGAGGGCCAGCCGGTGCGGGTTGCGGGCGCCGGCACCGGCGGCAAGGCCGGCTGATGTTCGCCCGCTTGTTCATCGCCCGACCGGTCCTCGCCGCCGTCGTCTCGATCGCCATCGTGCTCGCCGGCCTCGTCGCCCTGCTAGGCCTGCCGGTCGCGCAATATCCGCAGATCGTGCCGCCCTCGGTCTCGGTCGGCGCGACGTATCCGGGCGCGGACGCCGCGGCGGTCGCCCAGACCGTGGCGCTGCCGCTCGAGCAGGCGATCAACGGCGTCGACCACATGATCTTCCTGCAGAGCCAGATCAGCGACGGCTCGCTGCAGCTCAACGTCACCTTCGCCATCGGCACCGACCCGGACCAGGCGACGATCAACGTCTCGAACCGCGTGCAGGCGGTGCTCGGCACGCTGCCCGACGAGGTCAGGCGGCAATCGATCTCGGTGAGCAAGAACAGCGCCGGCAATCTCGCCATCCTGTCGCTCACCAGCACCGACCCGCGCCAGGACGACCTGTTCCTCAGCGGCTATGCGCAGCGCCAGGTGATCAACGAGCTGAAACGCGTGCCCGGCATCGCCGACGTGCAGCTATTCGCGAAGAAGGACTTCGCGATGCGCATCTGGCTGCACCCGGACAAGCTTGCGCAGTACCGCCTGACCGCGGCCGACGTCGCCGACGCCATACGCGCCCAGAACCAGCTATTCGCCACCGGCACGGTGAACGGCCCGCCGAGCACCGCCGGCGCCTACACCTACGGCATGACCTCGACCGGCGAGCTCAAGGACGCCGCCGCCTTCAAGCGCATCGTGCTGCGCGCCGACGCCGCCGGCCCGGCGCTGCGCCTCGCCGACGTCGCCCGCGTCGAGCTCGGCTCCGAGGCCTACAACTTCACCGCCCAGCAGGACGACGCCGTCGCGATGCCGATGGGGCTGACGCTGCAGCCCGGCGCCAACGCGCTCGCCACCATGCGCGGCGTGCGCGCCCGTGTCGCCGAGCTCGCCCGCGCCTTTCCCGCCGGCATGAGCTACACCTTCGCCTATGACAGCACGGTGTTCGTCCATGCCTCGATACGCGAGGTGCTGACCACGTTCGCCGAGGCGCTGGCGCTGGTCTGCCTGGTCGTCGTGCTGTTCCTGCGCTCGGCGCGGGCGACGCTGATCCCGCTCGCCGCGGTGCCGGTCTCGATCATCGGCACCTTCGCCGGCATGTATGTCGCCGGCTACTCGATCAACCTGCTGACCCTGTTCGGTCTGGTCCTCGCCATCGGCATCGTGGTGGACGACGCGATCGTCGTCGTCGAGGCGACCATGCGCCACATCGAGACCGACGGGCTCGCCGCCCCTGAGGCGACCCGCCGCGCGCTGTCCGAGGTGCAGGGGCCGGTGATCGCGACCGTGCTGGTGCTGGCGGCGGTGTTCCTCCCCGTAGCCTTTCTCGGCGGCCTGACCGGGCAGCTCTACCGGCAGTTCGCGGTGACGATCACCATCGCCGTCGCCATCTCCGGCCTGGTCGCGCTGACGCTGACCCCGGCGCTGTCCGCGCTGCTGCTCAAACCCGCAGGCGCGGGCGCGCGCGCGACGGCACGGCTTGGCGCCCGGCTGGTCGCGGCATACGTGGCGATGGTGCGCTGGCTGCTGCGCTTCCGCGTCGCCGGCGTCGGCCTGTTCCTGCTGCTCGCCGCCGCCACCGCGCTGCTCGCCGAGCGACTGCCCGGCGGTTTCATCCCCGAGGAGGACCAGGGCGCGGTGTTCATCGCCTTCAGTCTCGCCCCGGCGGCGACGCTCACCCGCACCGAGGCGGTGATGCGCGAGGTGATCGATCGCGTGAGGAGCTTGCACGTCTCCGAGGTCATGCTGTCCTTCGCCGGCTACAACCAGCTCTCCAACGCCAACGTGACCAATGCCGGCGCCAGCTTCGTTACCCTGAAGCCGTGGCGCGAGCGCGGTCCCGGGCAGGACGCGCAGAGCCTGATCGGCCGGCTCGCGTCGCTGTTCTCGACGATCAACGACGCCCAGGTATTTGCCCTCGCGCCGCCGGCGATCGAGGGGCTCGGCGGCTTCGGCGGCTTCCAGTTCCACATCGAGGACCGCCAGGGTGCGGGCCTGCCGGCGCTCGAGGCGGCGCAGGCGGCGTTCATCGCCGCGGCGGCCAAGCGGCGGGAGCTCGGGCCGATGGTGCCGTCGCTGCAGGCCAACACGCCGCGCTTGCAGGTCGACGTCGACCGCGACAAGGCCGCCGCCCTGCACGTTCCGATCGCCCAGATTTTTGCCGCGATCGAAGCGACGTTCGGCAGCCTGTACGTGAACGACTTCATGCTCGCCGGGCAGAACTACCACGTCGACCTGCAATCCGACCTGCCATACCGGCGCGAGGTCGCCGACCTGCGCGACATCTACGTCCGCACCGTGCCGGACGACGGCAGCGCCGGGCGGATGGTGCCGCTCGCGCCGTTCGTGCACCTCACGCGCGTCGCCGGCGCCGATCAGCTCGAGCGCTTCAACGTCTATCCCTCGGCCCAGCTCGACGGCAACGCGGCACCGGGCTTCACCGGCGCCGAGGCGATAGAGGCGGTGCGGCAGGTCGCCCGCGCCGCGCTGCCGCCGGGGTTCGGCATCGATTTCGACGGCGCCGCCTACCAGCAGCTCGAGGCGAGCGACGGCGGGCTGGTGCTCGCACTCGGCTTCCTCTCGGTCGCGCTGATCCTCGCCGCACTCTATGAAAGCTGGCGGCTGCCGCTCGCCGTCATGCTGTCGGTGCCGTTCGCCATGCTCGGCGCCCTCACCGCCGTGTGGCTCACCGGGCACGCCGTCGACATCTACGTGCAGATCGGCTTCGTGACGCTGATCGGGCTGGCCGCCAAGAACGCCGTGCTGATCGTGCAGTACGCGGCCGACCGCCACCGCGCCGGCC
>CAXTSD010000304.1:0-1478 GCA_964246775.1 uncultured Acetobacteraceae bacterium
GAGGCCGGCCGGCGTGCTGGCGGCCGCCAGCGACGGCGCGGCCGGCCTCAGCCTCGCGCTGCCGGATGGCGGGACGATCCTGCTTGCCGGCCTGCACACCCCGCCGGCGATGCTGGCGGTCTGACGAGAGGCCGTGATAACCGTCTTCGCCCTCGTCATCGCTGTCATCGAAGCTTCACGGAACGGCAATACTGTGGTCTTCGAGCCTGGCTAGGGTCCGCCCCGCGAGCCGCAGCGGGGCGCCGTCCGGCTGCGTTGCCTCCGCAGGGGATGCTCATGAACCGTTCGCTTATCGCCGCCGTCGTCGCGGCCTCGCTCGCGGCCGTCGGAGTGACGCCGGCCCGCGCCGAGGCGATCACCGGCGCCGGATCGAGCTTCGCCGCGCCGATCTACGGCAAGTGGGCCGAGGGCGCGGCAGGCAGCACCGGCGTGCAGCTGAACTATCAGTCGATCGGCTCCGGCGCCGGGCAGACGCAGATCATCAACCGCACCGTCGATTTCGGCGCCTCCGACGCGCCGGTCAGCGCCGACAAGCTCGCCGCCAACAAGCTGCTGCAGTTCCCGACGGTGATGGGCGCGGTCGACATCATCGTGAACGTGCCGGGCGTCGCGATCAACCAGCTGAAGCTGACGGGCGACGTCGTCGCCGCGATCTATCTCGGCGAGATCAGCAAGTGGAACGACGCCAAGATCGCCGCCCTCAACCCGGGCGTAAAACTGCCCGCGATCGCGATCGCGCCGGTCTACCGTGCCGACGGCTCGGGCACCACCTTCGTGTTCACCGACTATCTCTCGAAGGTGAGCCCGGACTTCAAGAGCCGCGTCGGCAGCGCGACCTCGGTCAAGTGGCCGGCGGGTTCCGGCGCCAAGGGCAGCGAGGGCGTCGCCGGCACCGTGCGCAACATACGCGGCGGCATCGGTTACGCCGAGAGCGCGTATGCGTCGCGCAACAACCTGACCACCGTGCAGCTCAAGAACCATGACGGCGAGTTCGTGCAGCCGACGCTCGCCGCCTTCGCCGCCGCCGCCGCCAGCGCCGACTGGCGCGGCGCGAAGAACTTCGCCATCGACCTCAACGACGAGCCTGGCGCGACCAGCTGGCCGATCGTCTCGGCGACCTTCGTGCTGCTGCCGACCAACCCGGCCAATGCGGCCAAGTCGGCCGCCGTGCTGTCGTTCTTCGACTGGTCGTTCAAGAACGGCAACACGATCGCCGGCAACCTCGAATACATCCCGCTGCCGGACAGCGTGAAGTCGGCGGTGCGCGAGGCCTGGCGCGGCGTGATGGCGAACGGCGCCAGCGTCTACAAGTGACGGCTTGAGCATGGCGACGGGCGGACGCGGCTGATGGCGGGGGCGGCGACAGCCGGCGCCGGCCGCCGCCCCGGCGCACCCCCGGGGGGCGGCGGGCGGGGCGTGACCCAGGGGGCGGCCCCCCCCGGGGGGGTGGGTATCCTCCTCGTCCCCGCCCCTGAAAA
>CAXTSD010000304.1:1488-3454 GCA_964246775.1 uncultured Acetobacteraceae bacterium
GGCGCCGGCAGCCTCGCCGGCTCACGCCGTGGCGGCGGCGATCGCGCCTTCACCCTGGCGGCGACCGCCTCTGGCGTGTTCGTGCTGGTGCTGCTCGGTGCCATCATCCTGCTGCTGTTCGCCGGCGGCCTGCCGGCGTTCCGCCATTTCGGCTGGTCGTTCCTGGTCGCCTCGGACTGGGACCCGGTCCAGGAGGTCTACGGCGCGCTGGTGCCGGTTTTCGGCACTCTGGCGACCGGCATCGTCGCGCTGCTGATCGCGGTGCCGCTCGCCTTCGGCGTCGCCTACACGCTGACCGAGCTTGCGCCCGGCTGGCTGCGCGGCCCGGTCGGCGTCGCGATCGAGCTGCTCGCGGCGGTGCCGTCGATCATCTACGGCATGTGGGGCTTCTTCGTCATCGTGCCGCTGATGGGGCAGATCATCGAGCCCTGGCTGATCGACAGCTTCGGCGACCTGCCGCTGATCGGCGCGCTGTTCCAGGGCGCGCCGTTCGGCACCGGCATACTGACCGCGGCGCTGGTGCTGGCGGTGATGATCATACCGTTCATCGCGGCGACGATGCGCGACGTGTTCCTCTCCGTGCCGCCGATGCTCAAGGAGAGCGCCTACGGGCTCGGCTGCACGAGCTGGGAGGTGATGCGCTCGATCAGCCTGCCATACACGCGCATCTCGGTCGTCGGCGGCGTCATGCTCGGGCTCGGTCGCGCGCTCGGCGAGACGATGGCCGTGACCTTCGTCATCGGCAACACCAACCGCATACCGACCAGCCTGTTCGGCGCCGGCAACACCATCGCCTCGCTGGTGGCGCTCGAGTTTCCGGAGAGCCAGAGCGGCAGCCTCAAGATGTCGGCGCTGCTGGCGCTCGGCTTCATCCTGTTCGTGATCTCCTTCGTCGTGCTGGCGATCTCGCGGCTGATGCTGCGGCCGCGCGCCAAGACGCAGCCGGCGTGAGGCGGCGCGGCGCATGAGTGCCAGCGTGTCGGCCAGCCCGCATGGGTTCGAACGCGGCGAGCCACGCGTCACGGCGCGGCTTGGCCGGCGGCGCCGCGCCGCGAGCCGCATCGTCACCGCGCTGTGCTGGATCGCGACGGCGATCACGCTGGTGCTGCTCGCCTCCATACTGCTGACCCTGCTGCTGCGCGGCGCGGCGGGGCTGTCGTTGCACATGCTCTCGACGAGCACCCGGGCCCCGGGCAGCAATGGCGGCCTGCTCAACGCGATCGTCGGCAGCCTGATCCAGACCGCGATCGGCACCGCGCTCGGCACGCCGCTCGGGCTGATGGTCGGCACCTATCTTGCTGAATACGCCCGCGGCCGCGCGCTCGGCGACGCGGTGCGCTTCGTCTCCGACATCCTGCTCTCGGCGCCGTCGATCCTGATCGGCCTGTTCGTCTACCGGCTGGTGGTCGAGCCGGCGGGCGGCTTCTCCGGCATCGCCGGCGGCATCGCGCTTGGCATCATCGTGGTGCCCATCGTCGTGCGCACCACCGAGGACATGCTGCGGCTGGTGCCGGACACCATGCGCGAGGCGTCGATCGCGCTCGGGGCGCCGAAATGGCGGACGATCGTGCTGGTCTGCTACCGCGCCGCACTCGACGGCATCATGACCGGCGTGCTGCTCGCCATCGCCCGCATCGCCGGCGAGACGGCGCCGCTGCTGTTCACCTCGCTCGGCAACCTCACCTGGTCGGTCAACCTCGCGCGGCCGATGTCGAGCCTGCCGGTGACGATCTATCAGTACGCCGGCTCGGCCTTCGACGACTGGGTGCAGCTCGGCTGGACCGGCGCGCTGCTGATCACCGCCGGCGTGCTGGCGACCAACATCATCGCCCGGCTTGTGATACGCAGGCGCGGCTCGTGATATCGAGGAGCGACACAGTGGAACAGGCGGCGATGAGCGGCACGGGGGCGGCGGCACGGACGGCGGCGCCGGCGGCGCCGGGGGGGCGGGCCCAACCCACCCACG
>CAXTSD010000305.1:0-3453 GCA_964246775.1 uncultured Acetobacteraceae bacterium
GGCGGGATAGGCGCGGCCGCGCCAGGTGGCGGGCCGACCGCGCGCGGCGCGCAGCAGCGCCGACCACTGCAACACCAGCAAGGCAGCCATGCCGAACGGGTGAAGCAAGGCGGACAGGATCGGGCCGCCGAAACGCCAGGCGAGCAGCAGGCGCAGCAGGATCGTGGCGCCGAACGCCGCCGCCATCGCCGGCGACGGGGCGGCGCCCAGCAAGGCGAGCGGCAGGATCTGGCCGCCGGCGAGGATGACCGTCCAGACCGGCAGGGCGCGCGGGGTCGCCATGCCCTCGGTCGCGTTCTTGGTCAGGCCCTCCCAGAGCTGGGCGGCGCCGGTGTACATGCGGCATGAGGAGAACCGGCTGGCGTCGAACAGTCCGGTCATCTCGCCGGCGTTGCGAAACGCACGCGGCAAAGTGAGGCCGTCGTGCAGCGAGCGGCGTATCGCGGCGTGGCCGCCGGCACGTCGATAGGCGTCCTGCCGGGCGATGAACAGCTGGCCGCAGCCGGCGCCGAGCGCCGGCGCGATCAGCCGCTGCATCGCCGCCATCGGCAGATAGGCGAGCAGCAGGAAGTGGATCAGCGGCAGCAACAGCCGTTCGGACCAGCTCAGCGTCACCTGCCGCGGGAAGCCGGAGGCGAGGCCGACTGGGTGAGCCTGCATGAAGCCGGCCATCCGGTGCAACGCGTCCGGCGCCAGCCTCACATCGGCATCGACGAACACCATCAGCTCGTGCCGCGCGAGCCGTGCGAGGCTCGCGCAGGCGTGCTGCTTGCCCGACCAGCCCGGCGGCAAGGCGCTGCCTGTGGCGAGACGCAGGCGCGGGTCGGCGATTGCGGCGAGTATCTGCGGGGTGCGGTCGGTGGAGTGGTCGTCGAGCACGATCAGCTCGAGCTCGACGTCGCGGCTGGCGAGCACCGCCGCGACGGCGCCGGCGATGTGGGCCTCCTCGTTACGCGCCGGGATCAGCACCGAGAGCGCCGGCCGGCCGGCGGCGGGCTTGGGGGTGCGATACAGGCCGAGGTTGACGAAAGCGAGGGCGAGCGGGCCGAACGACAGCGTGAGCACGATCGCCAGCAGCATCGCTCAGGCGACCTCGCGGGGTGCGCCTGCGGCCGGCCCGCTGGCGGCGGCGTGGCTGGGGTCGAAAGTCTGGCCGGCGGCGAGGGCGCGGGCGCGGCGGATCAGGTCGTAGACGCCGCCGACCCCGGCGCGGCCGCCGAGCACGGTGTGGAACAGCGCCGGGTTGCGGGTGGCGCTTTCGACAGCCAGCATGTCCATCGTGCGGTGCAGCGCACCCTCCAGCGCATCGGTCCACTCGTGCACGGAGCGCGCCGTGCCGCCGTCGAGCGGCTGGCCGAACCGCACCAGCGCTTCCGGGCGCGCCTCGTTCCAGAAGCTGTACTCGATCGCGAGCGGCAGGAACACCGCCCGCGGCAGTCGTCGGGCGAGATGGGCGATGCCCGGGCGCAGCTGCAGCGGCCGGGTCCGCGGGTCGGTGAAGCGGCCTTCGGCGGTGATCCACAGCGCCGCGTCGGCATTGTCGCGCAGCCCGGCCTCGGCGATGCGCAGGAACGCGCTGGCGCCGCGACGCGAGGCCGGGTCGATGCCGAACGCGCCCATGCGGCGGAACAGCCCGTAACGGCCGAGCGCCGCCTCATCCATCGGGCCGAAGCCGCGCCGCTCCGGCGTCAATCGGCTGGCGAGCAGGATGTAGAGCACCGGGTCCCACCAGGAAGGATGGTTGGTGTAGATCACAAGCGGCCGCTCGGTCGCCGCCTCCGGCAGCCCGGTCGCCGAGACCCGGACGGCGTGGAAGCGACGATAGAATAGCCAGGCGAGATAGAGCTCGAACAGTCGCAGCCGCCAGGCGGAGCGCAGTTCGAGCGGGCCGGCGGCCAGGCCGCGGGGGCTGAGCGGCCCCGCCGTCCGTGCTCCCGCCAGACTAGGCAGAGCGACGGGCCTCGGCGTCGGCGAAGTCCGGCGTTTCGGGCGGCGCGGAATCCTCGCGCTGCGGCGCGGAGAAATCCTTGTCGAGCTCGTTGGCGGCGATCCAGCCGGACATCAGCACCATCGGCATGCCCGGGCCGGGATGCGCGGCACCGCCGGCGAGATACAGGCCCGGCAGGTCGCGCGAGCGGTTGCCCGGCTTGAAGGCGCCGAAGAAGCTGCCGTGGCTGGCGAGGCCGTAGATTGCGCCGTTCAGCACCCGGTAGCGCTCGTGGATGTCCTGCGGGGTCAGCACCCGCTCGAAGCGGATGCGCTGCTCAAGGTCGGGCATGCCGGCGGTTCTCGCGAGCTTGTCGAGGATGACGCGTCGATAGGCGGGCAGCATCGCCGACCAGTCGTGATGCGGCCGCAGGTAGGGCGTGTGGACGAGCACGTAGAGCGCCTCGCCGCCAGCCGGCGCGACGCCGGGCTCGGTGCGGGAGGTGGCGGCGATGTAGCAGGTCGGGTCGGGCGCCGGCTCGCCCTTGGTGTAGATCCAGTCGAACTCCTCCTCCGGGTCGCGCGAGAACACGAAGTCGTGGTGGGCGAGGTGCTCGTAGGCGCGATCGAGGCCGAGATACAGCACGACGCCGGAGCAGGCCGGATCGCGCTTGTTCCAGCGGCGGGCGAAGGACGCCGCCGGCTTGCCGCCGACCAGCTCGCGATAGGTGCGCACGGCGTCCATGTTGGAGACCACGGCGCTGCAGGCGATGGCCTCGCCGCTATCGGTGACGACGCCGGCGGCGCGGCCGTTCTCGGTCGTGATGCGGGCGATCCCGGTGGACGGCCGCAGGTCGACGCCGAGCTCGCCGGCCAGACGCTCGAGTGCCACCGGCACGGCGCGGGTGCCGCCCATCGGGTACCAGATGCCCTCGCTGGTCTGCATGTGGCCGATCGAGCACAACACCGCCGGCGAGCCGTAAGGCGAGGAGCCGACATATTGCACGAAATGGTCGAGCATCTGGGCGACGCGTGCGTCCGGCACGTGGCGGCGGACCTGCTTGGCGACCGAGGAGCCCATCCGCAGGCTCAGCACGTCCCGGAGCGTCGCGAGGTTCATGCCCGCCCGCAGGTCCATCGTGTCGCCGATGCCCTCGACCGAGCGCCAGAAGAAGAAGCGCTCGCTGACCTCGTGCAGGTGCTTGCTCTGGGCGATGAAGCGCGCGTAGCCGCGCTCGTTGTCGCCCGCCGCGGTCGGCGCGTAGCGGGCCAGCGCCGCCGCCATCTGCGGCACGTTCTCCTGCAGATCGAGCACCGAGCCGTCGTCGAAGAAGCAGCGCCATTGCGGGTCGAGCCGGCGCAGGTCGAGCCGGTCGTCCATGTCGACGCCGGCCTCGGCGAAGATGCGCCGCAGCACCGAGGGCACGGTGAGTATGGTCGGGCCCATGTCGAACCGGTAGCCGGACTCGGCGAGCGGTGCCGCCTTGCCGCCGAGCCAGGGGTTCTTGTCGAACAGTATGACCTTGT
>CAXTSD010000306.1:0-389 GCA_964246775.1 uncultured Acetobacteraceae bacterium
GCGCGCGCGCACCTGCGGCGCTGGGGCAGCGCCGACGCGCTGCGCCAAGCCGCGCCGATCCCGCCCGACTACCCGCCCGACGTCGTGTTCGCGACGCGGATGAACGGCCCGGCGCTCGCCCGGTTCGAGAACGCCTTCAACGGTCGCCGGGTGCGCAATCCGCTGTATTCGGAAGAGGCGCAGTGGGTGCCGCAGTATACGCTGGAGGAGGTGCTGCGCGTTCGCGCGACATCGCTCCCAGGCGTCACGGTCGGGTTCGGGACCGAGCTGCGCGGCCTCGCGCAGGATGCGGACGGGGTCACGGCGGAGTTGACCGATGTCGCCTCGGGCGCGTCGCGGCGCGTCCGCGCCCGCTACCGGGTGGGGGCGGCCGGCGCCCCCCCCCCCCC
>CAXTSD010000306.1:399-3453 GCA_964246775.1 uncultured Acetobacteraceae bacterium
GGGGGCGCCCGGCCCCGTTCCCGGGGGGCCGGGGACGGCGCCCGCAGCCAGGGGCGCGTGGGGTTCGGCGCCCGGATGGGGGGCGGCGGGCCGGCGGCGAAGAACTACAGCATCATCTTTCGCGCGCCCGACCTGGCGGCGCGGCAGGTACACGGCGACGCCATCATGTACTGGATGGTGAACGACGACGTGCCGGCGCTGATCGGGCCGATGGACCAGCACGGCCTGTGGTTCTTCATGGCGACCAAGCTCGCCGACCTCGAGCAGGCGGTGGCCGATCCGGCCGGGCTGATCCGTCGCGGCACCGGCATCGACGACCTCGAGGTCGAGATCGTCCGCGGCGATCCCTGGGTGGCGCACAGCCTGGTCGCCGACCGCTATGCGGATGGCCGCGTGCTGCTCGCCGGCGACGCCTGCCACCTGCATCCGCCGTTCGGCGGCTTCGGCATGAACATGGGGATCGGCGACGCCGTCGACCTCGGCTGGAAGCTCGCGGCGACGCTGCAGGGCTGGGGCGGGCCGGAGCTGCTCAACTCCTACCCGCTGGAGCGCCGCCCGGTGCACGAGCGCACGATGCGGGAGGCGGCGGCGAACTATGCCGTGGTCGGCAACCAGCTCGTCCGTCCGGCGATCGAGGCGCCGGGACCGGACGGCGACGAGGCGAGGCGGCAGGCGGGTGCCGCGATCACGGCCACCAAGGGTCGGGAGTTCCACACTCTGGGGCTGGTGCTCGGCGCGCATTACGCCGGGTCGCCGATCGTGGTGCCGGACGGCAGCGAGCCGCCGGCCGAAAGCATCGGCGACTACGTGCCGTCGGCCTGCCCCGGCTGCCTGGCGCCGCATGCCTGGCTCGCCGACGGCAGCTCGCTCTATGACCATTTCGGCAGCGGGCTGACCTTGCTGGCGCTGCGTCCGGGCGACAGCCTCGCACTCGAGCGCGAGGCGGCGCGGCGTTCGCTGCCGCTCACGGTGATCGCTCCGGACGAGCCCGGCCTCGCTGAACGCTACGCCGCGGGCTTTGCCCTCATCCGGCCGGACCAGCACGTCGCCTGGCGCGGCGACGCGCTGCCCGAGCCGGGGCCGCTGCTCGACCGGGTTACCGGTCAGGCGTGAGGGCGCGCGGGCTCAGGGTGGCTGTCCGCATCCGGTGCGGCCTGACATAGGGGGGTAGCGCCAGCGCCAGCGCCGCGATGACGAGGGCGAACACCGCGAACACGACGAGGCCCGCCTTGTAGCTGCCGAACCGGTCGAAGCTCGAAGCGAGCATGACCGGCCCGATGGTGGCGCCGAGCGAGAACAGGCCGAAGGCGATGCCGTAGAGCCGGCCATAGGCCGCCTGGTCGAAGTAGCGCCGGATCAGGTACGAGATCAGGTCGACCTCGGCGCCGAGTACCGCGCCGAGCATCACGGCGGCGATGACGCCCGTCGCCGGTCCTTGTCCGAACGCCAGCAGCAACGGCACGACCGCCGCCACCAGCGCCACTGCGGCCAGCACGTAGGGCGCGTGCACCCGGTCCAGCACCCAGCCCAGGCCGCCGCGCCCGATCACCACGGCCAGGCCGGACAGCCCGACGATGCGCGCCGCCGCCGCCGGCGTCAGGCCGACGTCAACCATCATCGGGAAGACATGCGCGAGCATGCCGACGCTGACGATGCCGAGCAGCACGAAAGCCAGCGTCATCCTCACGTAGGTGCGCGTCCGCAGCATCCGCCCGAGCGCCGCCCAGCTCGTCGTGGCGGCGCCGCGCACCGGGCCGGGTACGTTGCGTGTCGCGATCAGGGCCGCCGGCAGCGTGATGACGAGGGTCATCGCGCCGAGGCACAGATAGGCGCTCCGCCAGCCGTAGGCCCCGACCACGGCTTGCGCGAGCGGCGGCAGCAGGGCGGCGCCCAGCCCCACCCCCATGAGCGCCAGGCCGAGCGCCAAGCCGAGCTTCTGTTCGAACAGCCGGACCATCACCGACGAGTAGCCGACCGGCGATGCCGCGCCGCCGAGCACCGGGATCAGCAGATAGAGCAGATACAGGTGCCAAAGATGCGGCGTGAGCAGGGAGAACGCGGCGACCACGCAGGACAGGGCGACGACGCAGAACAGGATCGTCCGGCGTGGTCCCAGACGGTCCGTCGCCAAGCCCCAGAGCAGCGAGGCGAAAGCGACGCCGAACTGGAAGCAGCCGAGCCCGATCGAGACGGAGGTGCGGCTCCAGCGGAACTCGGCCATCAGCGGGCGCGCGAACACCCCGAAGGTGTAGAGCGCCAGCGTGGCCGTGCTCAGTATGAGGCCGATGGCGGTCGCCGCGACGGCGAGCCAGTCACGATCCAGCACCGCGACGCTTGCCGCCGGCGGCACGGCGCCGCTCAAGGCGAGTGGCACCGGCGCCGCGTCATCGAGCTCAACTCGCATCGTCCGCTCCCTGTTCTTGGCCGAGTTCGTCGCGTTCGGCGTCACCGCCGTCGCCGCTTGCCTGTTTGGTAAGGAATTCTGACTAAAGCGAAGTTCTCCTGCCTGCAAGACCGTAATGAACTCGGGCTGGCGGCGACGCCGCTTACGACGGACGCGGACTGGTCCGGCGCCGGCGGCCATGGCAAGACGGCAGCGCCACCCGGGTTGGAGGTTGCCGATGCTTACGGTGTTGCCGCTGCCACGCCTCGTCTTCGGCGCCGGTGCGCTCGGCGCTTTGCCCGCCGAACTGGCCGCCCTCGGCGTATCACGGCCCTTGCTGATCAGCGATCGCGGGCTCGAGCGCGCCGGCGCGGTGGCGGCGGTCGCCCGGCTGCTGCCTGGCCTCGCGCAGTTCCTCGACGTGCCGGAGAACCCGACGCTTGCCGGCGCCGACGCGGCGTTCGCCGCCGGCCGGGCGGCTGCATGCGACGGCATCGTCGCACTCGGCGGCGGCTCGGTGCTCGATACCGCGAAGTTCGTCGCCGCACTCGCGTCCGGGAGCGTCGCCGACGCCGCGGCGCTGCATGGCCGGCCGGAGCGCATCTCGACCGTCCTGCCGCAGATCGCGACCTTCGGCACGAGGCGGGGGCTTCGCGTGCCGATCGCGAGCC
>CAXTSD010000307.1:0-3446 GCA_964246775.1 uncultured Acetobacteraceae bacterium
CGGCGGCAGACCGCGTCGCGCTGCCGCCGGTTCGCCGGCGGGCTCGCCCGGCTCGGCATCGGGCGCGGCGACGTCGTCGCGGTCATGGCGCCGAACACGCCGCCGGCGTTCGAGGCGCATTTCGCGGTGCCGATGATCGGCGCGGTGCTGAACGCCATCAACATCCGGCTCGAGCCGGAGACGATCGCCTACATACTGGCGCACGGCGAGGCGAAGCTGCTGCTCGTCGACCGCGAGTTCAGCGCGACCGTCGCCGCGGCGCTCGCCCTGCTGCCGGCGGGCACGGCGCCGCCGGTGATCGACATCGACGACCCCGCCCTGCCGCCACAGGCCGACCTCGGCCCCCGGCTCGGCGAGATCGACTACGAGGCGCTGCTCGCCAGCGGCGATCCGGCGTTCCGCGGCGGCCCGCCGCCCGACGAGTGGGACGCGATCGCGCTCAACTACAGCTCGGGCACCACCGGCCTGCCGAAGGGCGTCATCACCCACCATCGCGGCGCCTATCTGAACGCGCTCGGCAACGCGCTGAGCTGGGAGATGCCGCGCCACCCGGTCTATCTATGGACGCTGCCGATGTTTCACTGCAACGGCTGGTGCTTTCCCTGGACGGTGACGGCGCTGGCCGGGACGCATGTCTGCCTGCGCCGGGTCGAGGCGGGCGCGATCCTCGCCGCACTCGACGAGCACGCCGTCACCCACCTCTGCGGCGCCCCGGTGGTGATGGGCATGATCCTGAACGCGCCCGACCAGGGCCAACGCCCGCCGCGCGTGCCCCAGGTGCGGATGGCGACCGCCGGCGCCGCGCCGCCCGCCGCCGTGATCGAGGGCATGGAACGGCTGGGTTTCGCGATCACCCACGCCTATGGCCTGACCGAAAGCTACGGTCCCTGCGTCGCCTGCGAGTGGCATACGGCCTGGGACGCCCTCGGCGACGCCGAGCGCGCCGCGCTCAAGGCGCGCCAGGGCGTGCCTTACGTCACGCAGGAGGCGCTGCTCGTCGCCGACCCGGCAAGCCTCGCGCCGGTGCCGCCGGATGGCGTGACGCTCGGCGAGATCTTGTTGCGCGGCAACGCGCTGATGCAGGGCTACCTCAAGAACGAGGCGGCGACGCGTCAGGCCTTCGCCGGCGGCTGGTTCCATACCGGCGACCTAGGGGTGCGCCACCCGGACGGCTACGTGGAGGTCAAGGACAGGTCGAAGGACATCGTCATCAGCGGCGGCGAGAACATCTCGACGATCGAGGTCGAGTCGGTGCTGTACCGGCATCCGGCGGTGCTGGAGGCGGCGGTGGTGGCGCGGCCCGATCCGAAATGGGGCGAGAGCCCATGCGCCTTTGTCACCCTCAAGCAGGACGGCCAAGCGAGCGAGGCCGAGCTGATCGCGTTCTGCCGCGCCAACCTCGCGCATTTCAAGGCGCCGCGCAGCGTCGTGTTCGGGCCGCTGCCGAAGACCAGCACCGGCAAGATGCAGAAGTTCATCCTGCGCGAGCGCGCGAAGGCCCTGGACGCCGCACCGGACTAGCGCCTGAACGTTTCAGGTCAGATCAACCTGAAACGTTCAATCAGCCGCGCCGGAGCAGCAGCGTGGTGATCCCGGCCGCGTCGGTCGCGAGCGACAGCACGGCGTGGCCCTGCGCCTCGGCGTTGCGCGGCAGGTTGCGCCGCGCCTCGGCGCCGCTGAGGCGAACCCGCAGGACCTGCCCGGCGGCGAGCCGGTCGAGCGCGAGGCGGGTGCGCACGAACGTCATCGGGCAGGTCTGCCCGGTAATGTCGATCTCCGCCGCCACCTCGCTATCAAGCCGCCTGGCCGCGCTGTCGGTCTGCACACGACGATCCTTCTGCTTGCGGGTGACTGGTTAGCCGGCCTCGAGGCGGCCGGCTGCCTCGACAATCGCCCGCCTGATCGGCTACGCCGGTCCGGTGACGGGCACCGGGAAGCTGATGGTATCGCGCATCGAGCGTCTGTGCATCGAGCAGGGGCTGAAGATGACCGGGCAGCGCCGCGTGATCGCCCGCGTGCTGTCCGAGGCGGACGACCACCCCGACGTCGACGAGTTGTACCGTCGGGCGACGGCGATTGACAACCGGATTTCCATCGCGACGATCTACCGCACCGTCCGCCTGCTCGAGGAGCGCGGCATACTCGAGCGGCGCGATTTCGGCGGCAGCCGGGCGCGCTACGAAAGCCGCGAGCACGGCCGTCACTACCACCTGATCGACGTCGATACCGGCCGGGTCATCGAGTTCGAGGACGACGCGCTCGAGCAGCTGATCGGCGCCATCGCGACCAGGCTCGGCTTCGAACTGGTCAGCCACCGCCTCGAACTGTTCGGCCGCAAGCCGCAAGCCCCCCATCTCGGCGCCGAGCGGGCGCGGCGGGAGCTCGACGAGCCGGCCTCGCCCCGCCCGCCAGGCGGCGGCGACACGCACCAGCCGCATCGACCGCAGGGAGCGACACGCCGATGACCGCGCAGCGGCCCGCCCGCGCGTTAGCGCCCCAACATGGCGACGCCCTAGCGCCCCAACATGGCGACGCCCTAGCGCCCCAACATGGCGACCCGCCAACGCACCCGACCGACGCGCGGCCGCGCAACTACTTCGGCAGCCTCGCCCCTGACCCGAACGGCTTCGGCGAGCTGCGCTCAGGCCATCTCGGCGTGCGCGTCGCCACCCGCCCGGACGAGCTCGACGCCGCGCAGGCGCTGCGCTACCGCGTGTTCTACGACGAGATGGGCGCCGAGGCCGACCCCGAGGCTCGCGCCAGCCGCCGCGACCGCGACGAATTCGACGCCGTCGCCGAACACCTGCTGGTGATCGACCACGCGATCGGGCCGGGCGCCGAAGGCGTCGTCGGCACCTACCGCCTGATCGGCACGTCGGCGGCGGACCAGGTCGGACGGTTCTACTCCAGCTCCGAATACGACCTCACCACGCTGATCAACTCGCGCCAGTCGCTACTCGAACTCGGACGCTCCTGCGTCGCCCCCGCCTATCGCGGCCGGGCGGCGATGCAGCTGATGTGGCGCGGCATCGCCGCCTACATCTTCACCCACCAGATCGACCTGCTGTTCGGCTGCGCAAGCCTGCCCGGCACCGAACCGGACCGGCTCGCCGTCGAACTCTCCTACCTCTACAACAACCACCTCGCGCCGCCGGCGCTCCGCCCGCGCGCCGTCGCCGACCGCTACGTCGACATGCGACGCCGCGACATCGGCGGCTGCGACCCGAAACGGCTGATGGCGCAACTGCCGCCACTGATCAAAGGCTACCTACGCCTAGGCGCCTTCGTCGGCGACGGCGCCGTCGTCGACTACCACTTCAACACGACGGACGTCGCCATCGTGGTGAAAACCGACCTGATCACGGATAACTACTACAGGCATTACGAACGTCAGCTTAGGGCGGCTTTGGACTAAAAGTAAGCAAAGGCCAGAGGCTTTGCCTCTG
>CAXTSD010000308.1:0-3416 GCA_964246775.1 uncultured Acetobacteraceae bacterium
CGGCGCGGCCGCTGGTCCGGCCGTTGATCGGCAGCGGCGTCACGCCGAACCAGTTGACCACGCTGCGGCTGCTGAGCGGGGCCGCGGCCTGCCTGCTGTTCGCGATCGCGACGCCCGCCGGCGCGCTGTGGGGCGGCGTCGCCTGGCTCGTCTCCGCCTTTCTCGACCGCATGGACGGCGAGCTCGCCCGGCTCGGCGGGATGACGAGCCCCGGCGGCCATCGCTACGACTACGTCGTCGACCAGGCGGTCAACGTCGCCTGCTTCGCCGCCATCGGCGTGGGGTCCCGGCACGGCTGGCTCGGCGGCGCCGGGATCGCGCTTGGCCTCGTTTCGGCGGTGAGCCTCGCGCTGTGCAACTGGTGGTCCGAGCAGCTCGAGCGGCGGTCGCCGGCGGACACCCGCGCCTATGGCGGCGCGCTCGGCTTTGATCCTGACGACGCGCTCTACTTGCTGGCGCCGGCTGGCTGGCTCGGGCTGTTTCCCGCTATCCTGATCGGCAGCGCCGTCGCCATCCCGATCGTCGCCGCCGTCACGCTCTGGCGGCTGCGTCGGCTGCCTCGCCCGACTGCAGCGGTCCGGGTCTCGGAGCTCGCCCGATGAATGCGACCACTCCCGGCTGGCTGGCATTGTTTCCGATCGGGCTCGGCCGGCTCGCCGCGTTCTGCGCCCGCAACGCCTGGCTGGTGCTGGCGCTCGCCGTGCTGGCCGGCGGGGCGAGCTACTGGACGGTGACGACGCGGCTCGGCGTCTCCACCGACACCGGCAAGCTGTTCTCCGCCAGCCTGCCGTGGAAGCGTCGCGGCGCCGAGCTGCAGCGCGCCTTTCCGCAGGGCGAGGACACGCTGGCGCTGGTCATCGACGCCCGCATTCCAGAGGAGGCGGACGTGACCGCCGAGGCGCTGGTCGCAGCGCTGCGCGGCAACCCGCGCATCGTCTCCGTCGACCGCCCCGACGCCTCGCCCTATCTCGAGCGCAACGCGCTGCTGTTCCTCGACCTGCCAGAGCTCACCAGCCTGCTCGACCGCACGATCGACGCGCAGCCGTTCCTCGGCCGGCTCAACGCCGACCCGTCGCTGCGCGGCCTGTTCGGCGCCCTGTCGCTGATCGCCGAGGGGGTGAGCCACGGCCAGGCCGACCTCGCGGCGTTCCTGCCGGCGCTGTCCGGCTTCCACGCGGCACTCGCCGCCGCCGCCGCCGGGCACCCCGAGCCGCTGTCGTGGGAGCGGCTGCTCGCCGGCTCGCTCGCCGACCAGGCCGGGCGCTACCGCTTCGTCATCGTCAAGCCGAAGCTCGACTACGGCGCGCTCGAGCCCGGCGCCAGCGCGACCGCGGTGGTGCGGCAGGCCGCCGCGGCGCTGCCGTTCGTGCGCGACGGCCTCGCCAGGGTGCGGGTCACCGGCTCGGTCGCGCTTGACGACGAGGAGTTCGCCTCGGTCGCTAACGGCGCGGTGCGCGGGCTTGCCATCAGCACCGTGCTGGTCGTGCTGTGGCTGTTCCTCGCCGTGCGCTCGTGGCGGCTGATCGTGCCGATCGTGCTGACGCTGGTGCTCGGCTTGCTGCTCACCGCCGGCTTCGCCGCCCTCGCGGTCGGCACGCTCAACCTCGTGTCCGTCGCCTTCGCCGTGCTGTTCGTCGGCATCGCGGTGGATTTCGCCATCCAGTTCAGCGTGCGGATGCGCGAGCAGCGGCTGATGCACCCGCAGATCGCCGACGCGCTGCGCACCACCGGCCGGCGGGCCGGGGTGCAGATACTGGTCGCCGCCTCGGCCACCGCGTCGGGGTTCCTCGCCTTCACCCCGACCTCGTTCGTCGGCGTCGCCCAGCTCGGGCTGATCGCCGGCGTCGGCATGCTGATCGCGTTTGGCTGCACGCTGACGCTGCTGCCCGCAGCACTGGCGCTGTTCCGCCCGCACGGCGAGCGGGAGGAGGTCGGGCTCGCGGTGCTGCGCCCGCTCGACGGGCTGGTCGCCCGCTTCCGCATCGCCCTGCTCGGCGGCTTTGGTCTGCTGGCGCTGCTCGCGCTCACGCTGCTGCCTCGCCTCGCCTTCGACAACGATCCGCTGCACACCAAGAACCCGCACACCGAGGCGATGCGCACGCTCACCGACCTGATCGACGATCCGGTGACCAACCCTTACACGATGGAGGTGCTGGTGCGCGGCGAGCGCCAGGCCGACGCCGTCGCCGAGCGCATGCGCGACCTGCCGACGGTCGACAGCGTGCTGTCGCTCGCCTCCTTCGTGCCGGAGAACCAGGCGCAAAAGCTGCCGCTGATCGAGGACGCGGCGAACCTGCTGCTGCCCAGCCTGACCCCGCCCGCGCCCTCGCCGCCGCCCTCCGCCAACGCGCTGCGCGAGGCGACGCTGGCACTCGCCGACGCGCTGGCGCCGGTGCTGCCGCGATTGCCGGCGAACCACCCGCTCGCCTTGATCGGGCAGGACCTGGCGCGCCTCAAGACCGCGCCCGACGCGCTGCTGCTCGCCGCCAACGACGCGATGGTGCGTTTCCTGCCGCTGCAGATTGACCGGCTGCGCCTCGCACTCGCCGCCAAGCCGGTCAGCGTCGCCGACGTGCCGGACAGCATACGCCACGACTGGATGGCGCCGGACGGTCGCTTCCGGCTGCAGATCGTGCCCTCGACGGCGGTGCGCGGCACCGCGGCGCTGCACCGCTTCGTGACCCAGGTCGCGACGGTCGCGCCTGACGCCGCCGGCTCGGCGCTCACCATCGTGCGCAGCGCCGACACCATCGTCGTCGCCTTCCGCGCCGCCGGGCTGTATGCCCTGCTCGCCATCACGGTCATCCTGTTTTTCGCGCTCGGGCGGCTGCGCGACGTGCTGCTGGTGCTGGCGAGCCTGCTGCTCTCCACCCTGCTCACCGTGCTCGGCTCGGTGCTGCTGCCGCTGCCGCTCAACTTCGCCAACGTGATCGCGCTGCCGCTGCTGCTCGGCGTCGGGGTGTCGTTCAACATCTACTTCGTGATGAACTGGCGCGCCGGGAAGACCGATCCGCTCGGCTCGGCGACGGCGCGGGCGGTGCTGTTCTCGGCGCTGACCACCGCGACCGCGTTCGGCTCGCTCGCCTTGTCGCAGCATCCGGGGACCGCCAGCATGGGCAAGCTGCTGCTGCTCAGCCTCGCCTGCACCGTGGTCTCGACGTTCCTGTTCCTGCCGGCGCTGCTGGCGAGCCTGCCGCCGGGACGCGGATTGTTTACGCCGGCGGCGGTGCGTGAGGAGGTGGGGTAAGTAAAGGCAAGGGGCGTTGCCCCTTGACCCCATTAAAGGCGGAGCCTTTAAATCCATTTATTAGATAATTAAAGTTTTCATTTATAAATGGGTCTGGGGCCGCCGGCCCCAGCGGGTCGAGGGCAGAGAGGCTGTGAGTTTTTGCCCAGCTATTTGGCTCTGCGACCGA
>CAXTSD010000309.1:0-3415 GCA_964246775.1 uncultured Acetobacteraceae bacterium
GGTGTATAAGAGACAGGATGTCGGCCGGCACGTTCTGCCCGTCGCCGTCCAGGGTCGCGATCCAGGCGCCGCGCGCCGCGCGCACTCCGGTCACGATCGCCGCACTCTGGCCGCAGCTCGCGCGGTGGCGCAGCGCGCGCACGCCCTCTGCGGCGGCAGCGGCGAGGCGCGCCGGCGTCGCGTCGGTGCTGCCGTCATCGACGTAGACGATCTCGTGCGCGATGGCGGCGAGCGCTTGCCCGATCTCGGCGACCAGAGGGGCGATGTTGTCGGCCTCGTTGCGCACCGGCACGATTACCGAGAGCATGGGCGCAGCAGGTGAGCCAGGCGTCGAGCTTGGATCGGGCGCGGGCGTGCTCATGTCAGCGGCGCGGGTAGCACCCGCGACAGGCAACCGGCAAGGCGGCGGCTGATCCGTGCGCCCCGGGTGCATCGGGTGCCGTCAGCGGGTTGCATAAGCGTGGGAGTAGCAGCGAGCCATGCCGTTCGACACCACCGATCGCCCACGGCCCGACGCCGGCCGCGCGCTGGTCCGCGAGCGCGACCGCCTCGCGGTGGCGCTCTGGCTGTTCTGCCTTGCCTTCATGATCCTGGTGATGGTGGTGCTCGGCGGCGCGACCCGGCTCACCGGCTCCGGCCTGTCGATCATGGAGTGGGCGCCGTTCCGCGGCGCGCTGCCGCCGCTCGGGCAGGCGGAGTGGAACCGGCTGTACGGGCTGTATCGGCAGATCCCGCAATACGCCCTGGTCAACCAGGGTTTCGGGCTCGCCGGCTTCAAGCACATCTTCTGGCTGGAATGGACGCACCGGCTGTGGGGCCGGCTGATGGGGGTCGCCTTGCTCGCCCCGCTGGCGTGGTTCGCGTGGCGCGGCGCGATCGGGCGTCGGCTGCTCGGCAGGCTCGCGCTGCTGTTCGTGCTCGGCGGCCTGCAGGGCGCGGTCGGCTGGTTCATGGTCGCCTCCGGCTTCCTGCCGGACAGCACCGCCGTTTCGCCCTACCGGCTGGTCGCGCATCTGGTGCTGGCGCTGTTGCTCTACGCCGCCGTGCTGTGGACCGGGCTTGCGGTGCTGCAGCCGCGTCCGGCGGCCGCGTCGCCGGCGCTGCGTCGGCTGGCGCGCGCCTGCTGCCTGCTCGTCGGGCTCACCATCGTCGCCGGCGGCTTCACCGCCGGGCTGCATGCCGGCCTCGCCTACAATACTTTCCCGCTGATGGACGGCCGGCTGGTGCCGCCGAGCTGGGACCGCCTCACTCCGGTCTGGCGCAATCTGTTCGAGAACATCGCCTCGGTGCAGTTTGACCATCGGGTGCTGGCGAGCCTGACCGCGCTTACGGTCGTGGCGACCGTCGCCGTCGGGCTGCGCGGCGGGCCGGGTCCGGCGCGCGTCGCCGTCGCCTGGCTCGGCGTCGCGGTGCTGACCCAATACGCTCTGGGCGTCGCGACGCTGCTCTGGGTGGTGCCGGTGCCGCTCGCCGTTGCCCACCAGACGGTCGCGGTGCTGCTGCTCACCACGGCGCTGGTCACCGCCTACCTCACCCGGCGCGCTTGACGCCACCCGCTTGATGCAAACGAGGGGCGTAGCGCCGCCGCGCCGCCATCCCCATAGTAGCGTCTCGCCCGCAGGAGCCGCCGCCGATGTCTTCGCCAACCCCGCTTGCCGCCACCGACGCGCTGTTCTTCGACCATCCTGGCGCCCTGCTCGGCCGCGACGAGGCGGAGCGCATCGTCAGCGACTCGCTCGGCATGATGGATGACGGCGAGCTGTTCCTCGAATACCGCGAGAGCGAGCAGCTCAGCCTCGAGGAGGGCCGCATACGCGCCGCCGGCTTTGACACCTCGCTCGGTTTCGGCTTGCGCGCGGTGCACGGCGAGGAGGCCGGCTACGCCCATGCCGGCGAGATTTCCGAGGCCGCGCTCGCCCGCGCCGCCGCCACGGTCGCCGCGGTGCGCGGCCAGCATTCGGGCAGCCGCGCCGAGCCGCCGCGGGCGAGCAACCAGCGGCTGTATTCCGACGCGAACCCGCTTTCCGAGATGGCGTTCGCCGCCCGCACGACCGTGCTCGCCGAGATCGACGCCTATGCGCGCGGCCGCGACAGCCGGGTGAGCCAGGTGATGGCCTCGCTCTACGGCGAGTGGCAGGCGGTGCAGATCATCCGCGCCGACGGGTTGCGCGTCGCCGATTTGCGGCCGCTCGTGCGCCTCAACGTCAGCGTCGTCGTCGAGCAGGACGGCAGGCGGGAGAGCGGCAGCTACGGGCTCGGCGGCCGGCACGGCTACGACCGGCTGGTGAGCCCGGACGTCTGGCGCGAGGCGACCGACGCGGCACTCGCCCAGGCGGTGCTCAACCTCGAGACCCGCCCGGCTCCCGCCGGCGAGATGGAGGTGGTGCTCGGCAATGGCTGGCCAGGCATCCTGCTGCACGAGGCGATCGGCCACGGCCTCGAGGGCGATTTCAACCGCAAGCAGACCTCGGCGTTCGCCGGCCTGCTCGGCCAGCGCATCGCAGCCCCCGGCGTCACCGTCGTCGATGACGGCACGCTTGCCGACCGGCGCGGCAGCCTGACCGTCGACGACGAGGGCACGCCGTCGGGACGCACGGTGATGATCGAGGACGGCATACTCACCGGCTTCATCCAGGACCGGCTGAACGCGAGGCTGATGGGCGTGCGGCCCACCGGCAACGGCCGCCGCCAGTCCTACGCGCACGCGCCGATGCCGCGCATGACCAACACCGTGATGCTTGGCGGCGAGCACAGCCCCGAGGAGATGATACGCTCGGTGAAACGCGGCCTGTACGCCGCCAATTTCGGCGGCGGCCAGGTCGACATCACGTCCGGCAAGTTCGTGTTCTCGGCGAGCGAGGCCTATCTCATCGAGGACGGCAAGGTGACCGCCCCGGTGAAGGGCGCGACGCTGATCGGCAACGGACCGGACGCGCTCACCCGCGTCACGATGATCGGCAACGACCTGGCACTCGATCCCGGCATCGGCACCTGCGGCAAGAACGGCCAGGGCGTGCCGGTCGGCGTCGGGCAGCCGACGCTCAAGATGTCCGGCCTCACGGTCGGCGGCACCGCCTAAGCGCCGCCGCGCCGCCGCCGCGCCGCCGTCAGGGTGTTTTCGAGCAGGCAGGCGATCGTCATCGGCCCCACCCCGCCAGGCACCGGCGTGATCGCGCCGGCGCGCGGCAGCGCCTCCGCATAGGCGACGTCGCCGACCAGCCGCCCGTCCGCGAGGCGGTTGATGCCGACGTCGATGACGGTGGCGCCGTCGGCGATCCAGGCGCCGGGGACCAGCTCCGGCCGGCCGATGGCGGCGACGACGATGTCGGCGCGACGGCACTCGCCGGCGAGGTCGCGGGTGCGGGAATGGGCGAGCGTCACCGTCGCGTCGGCGGCGGTGAGCATGGTCGCGACC
>CAXTSD010000310.1:0-3407 GCA_964246775.1 uncultured Acetobacteraceae bacterium
CACCGCGCCGCCCTCGTCGCCGACCGCGCCGACCCGACCGCCGGCAATCCCGACGGCGCCACCACCGTGGTCGAGTTCTACGACCCACGCTGCCCGTATTGCCGGCAGATGCTGCCGGTGCTGGCCGCACTGGTGCGCGCCAACCCGCAGCTGCGCATCGTCTACAAGGACGTCCCGGTGCTCGGCCCGGACAGCACGCTCGACGCCGAGGCGCTGCTCGCCGCCCAGGCCCAGGGCGGCTACCTGGCGCTGCAGGACGCGCTGATGCACGACCCCGCCCCACCCTCGCGGGCGCGCGTCAGAGCCCTCGCCGGCGCCGCCCATCTAGACGCCGAGAGGCTGCTGCGCGACATGGACGGCCCGGCGGTGCACGACCGCATCGCCGCCAACCTGGCGCTGGCGCAATCGCTCGGCATCAACGGCACGCCGGCCTTCGTCATCGGCGATCGGCTGATGCCTGGCGCGCTCGGGCTTGACGACCTGCAGGCGGCGGTCAGGACTGCCGGGTAGAGGAAGAAAGCAGTTCTTTTTCGAGAAAAAGAACCAAAAAGCTTTTATTTATGAACCCATGCTGCCGCCAGCATACTTCAAACAAGCAAGAGTTTTTTGCTACTTTTTTTCAAAAAAGTAGGCCTTCCTTCTTCACCCGCGATCTCAGGCGGCGCGCGGCGTGCGGCCTCGCTCGGCCGGCCCGAGCACCGCGCCAAGGGCGGCCACCATGTCGTCCATCATTGCATCGGTGTGGCACGGCCCTGGCGTGAGGCGCAGGCGCTCGGTGCCGCGCGGCACCGTCGGGTAGTTGATCGGCGTCGCGTAGTGGCCGTGCTCCTCGAGCAGCCGGCGGCTCACCGAAGTCGCCAGCGCCGCATCGCCGACATGGACGGGGACTATGTGGCTGGCCGAAGGCAGGCGCGGCAGGCCGGCGCGGTCGAGCTTGGCCTTCAGCGTCCCGGCGCGCTCGAACAGCGCGTCGCGCCTCGCCTGGTCCCGGCGCAGCAGCCGTATCGAGGCGAGCGCCGGCGCGACGACGGTTGGCGGCAGCGCCGTGGTGAAGATGAACCCGGCAGCGGTCGAGCGGATGAAGTCGATCATCTCGGCGTCACCGGCGATGTAGCCGCCCTGGCAGCCGAACGCCTTGGCGAGCGTGCCCTCGACGAGGGTGATGCGCCCGGCGACGCCGTCGCGCTCGGCGACGCCGGCGCCGGTCGGCCCATACATGCCGACCGCGTGCACCTCGTCGAGATAGGTCATCGCGCCGAAGCGCTCGGCCAGGTCGCAGATCGCCCCGATCGGCGCGATGTCGGCGTCCATCGAATACACACTCTCGAAGGCGACGAGCTTCGGCGCCTCGGTCGGGGCGGCGGCGAGCAGCCGCTCGAGTGCCGCGACGTCGTTATGCGGAAAGATGTGGGTGGTCGCGCCGCGCGAGGCCCTGATGCCGGCAATCATCGAGGCGTGGTTCTTCTCGTCGCTG
This sequence comes from uncultured Acetobacteraceae bacterium, assembly GCA_964246775.1. Lineage (GTDB taxonomy): Bacteria > Pseudomonadota > Alphaproteobacteria > Acetobacterales > Acetobacteraceae > CAXMMR01. The sequence goes on from CAXTSD010000310.1 coordinate 1,475, forward strand.
AACACCTGCCAGCCTGGCAGGCTGGACAGGATCGCCTGCAGACTCGCCTGATTGGAGACGTAGCCGGAGACGAACAGCAGCGCCGCCTGCCGGCCGTGCAGGTCAGCGAGCTCGGCCTCCAGTGCTGCATGCAGCGGCGAGGTGCCGGCGATGTTGCGCGTGCCGCCGGCCCCGGCGCCCATCGCGCGCGCCGCCTCGACCGCCGCCTCGATCACCTGCGGATGGGTGCCCATGCAGACGTAGTCGTTCGATGACCAGACGATCACCTCTCGCGACCGGCCGTCCTGCTCCATGCGAAACCGCGGATAGGCGCCGGCCTGCTTCAGCAGCGGCGAGAAGCTGCGGTAGCGGCCCTGGGCGCGGATCGCGGCCAGCGCCTGTCTGCAATGCTGCTGGAAGGGGTGCATTTGCGCTGCCGCCACTCCGTTCGTCGATAGATGCTGTGCGGTCCCTGCCTCTAGTGGTCACTGACCGACGGGTTGGAAAGTGCGCCGGCCTGGTTTTCAGCCATGCGAACGAGGGCCGGTGGTCTGCACGGCCACGTAAGCCGGCTCAATGCACGTAGACGCGCACCTCGCGCACCTTGACCGCCGGGTCGGCGGCGGCGGCGAGTTCGATCTGCCCGACATCGGCGCCGTCGGCGGCGATCGCGTCGGCGACGGCGCGGCCGGAGGTGCTGGCGAGGCGCGCGGCCTGCACCTGCTCGTCGGGCGAACCGCTCGCCGGCACCACGGTTTCGACGTGGAACAGCACGTCCGGCTTGCGCCGGCGGGCGGCGTCGACGGCGACCTTGAGCGCGTTCGCGTAGTCCGGGTCGGGCGTCGTGTAGCGGATCGTGATCAGGGCCGGCGTTGGCGGCACGCTCGGACCAACCGTGCTCCGCATGGCGAAGCTGCCGGGCGCGGCAGGATCAAAGCTGCGTTGGTCGACGAGGCGGCAGCCGACCAGCGCGCCGGCGACGGCGGGCAGCAGCAAGGCGGACAGCAGCAGGCCGAACGGCGGGGAACACAGGCGCATGGCGGTCGAAGGGTCCCAGACGTGATCGTCGGAGTGATCGTTCACGCAGGCTCGCAGCCGCGGCGTCCCCGGGCAAGCGTCGTCTGGCAAGCGGCAAGCCGCAGCGTCCGGCGCGACGGCTTCTGAGAGCCCGTTTGAAAATGCGCTGCGGCGAGCCAGAGGCGCGACCTACGCGCCGCCCGGCGTGGGTTTTCGAGCCTCGGCGCGGAGCGGCCTTGTCGGCCGTGAGCCTCGGCGCGCAGAAAACCCGCGTCGGATGGCCGTTGCAGTAGCATTGTCAAACGGGCTCTGAGCCCGGCCGGGTTGCCGACGCCGTGCGCGGTGGTTAAGGCTGGGTGCCCATGTCTGGAGCGTCCGTCCGCTGCCGAGAAGCGCCATCATAGACCAGGCCATCGATCGGACGGCTGCGGTACCGCAACGGCTTGGCGAACCGCGCCAGGCGGGCCTCGATGCAATGGCCGCCCTGCTCGCGGAGCGCGCCGGCAATGACGGGTTTGCGCGCCGCCTGGCGCCGGCGCTCACCGTGCTGTGCAGCCGGTTCCTGCGCTTCGACTCGGCTGATCCTGACTGGCCCGATCGCGACCGGCTGGTGCTGTCGGCGCCGGAGGGCGAGGGCCTCATCGAGGCCATGCTCGCCTTGACCGGCCAGAAGGACGAGGCGGGCCTGGCGATCGGCAGCCAGCCCGAGCGGCTGTCGCCCGGCTCCGGCGCGACGGCGCAGGGCGTGGCGCTCGCCGCCGGCGTCGCACTCGGCGAGCGTCTGCTGGCGCAGCGCTTCGGGCGCTCGCTGGTCGATCATCGCAGTTGGGTGCTGTGCCGGGCGGCCGAGCTCGGCTCCGGGCTGGCGCTGGAAGCGGCGGCGCTGGCCGGACGGCAGAAGCTCGACAAGCTGGTCGTGCTCGCCGAAGCCGCCGCC
>CAXTSD010000311.1:0-3406 GCA_964246775.1 uncultured Acetobacteraceae bacterium
GCCCGGCGCGCCGCCACGCCGTGATTTCGGCGGCGGCGGCGGTGGAGGCTTCGCGCCCTCCGGACCGCCTGGTCCGGAGACCCAAGGCACGGTCAAGTGGTACAACTCGGCCAAGGGCTTTGGCTTCGTGGCACCCGATGACGGCGGCAAGGACGTGTTCGTGCACGCCTCGGCACTGCGCCGGGCCGGCCTGGTCGAGCTCGCCGAAGGCCAGAAGGTGACCCTGCAGATCGTGCAGGGACAGAAAGGTCCGGAAGCCGCGTCGATCTCCGTCGCCTGAGCAGATCGGCGACGACGCCTTCGAGCAGTTCCGCTCGAAGTGGACTCACCCCGGGCGGTAAAACTGCTCGCTAACAAAGAAGTTAGAGCGCGCTGACCGGATACGGTCAGCCTGAAAGCGCTCTAAGACGGGCAGTGCCGCAAGGGGCTGCCCGTTTTCGCGCGACCACTTCACGGCTGGCCGCGCCGTCGCCATCTGCGCGTGATACGAGTGAGAGGGATCGATGATGGCAGAGCAAGCTGTGGCGACCTTGGCGGGTGGCTGCTTCTGGTGCACCGAAGCCGTGTTCAAGGACTTGCGCGGCGTCTCGGCCGTGCAATCCGGCTATGCCGGCGGCCACCTCGCCAATCCGGACTATCGCAGCGTCTGCACCGGCAGCACCGGTCACGCCGAAGCGGTGCAGGTGACATACGACCCGAACGTCATCAGCTATGCCGACCTGCTGAGGGTGTTCTACACCATCCACGATCCGACGACGCTGAACCGGCAAGGCAACGATGTCGGCACCCAATACCGCTCGGCGATCTTCACCACGAACGACGCCGAGGACCGCGCCGCCCACGAGGTGACCGGCGAGATTGCCGCCGCCGGGATCTGGGACGGCCGCATCACCACCGAGATTACCCGCCTGCCGGTGTTCTATCCGGCCGAGGCGGAACACGACGACTACTTCGCCCGCAACCCAGGCTCCGGCTACTGCCGGGTCGTGGTCGCGCCGAAGGTCGCCAAATTTCGCAAGCAGTTCTCGGACCGCCTGAAGACGGCGGCGGCCTGATCCCGACGGAGCCAGAGGTGCCGCGCCCCCTGGCTCCGAACGACATCGCTAATCCGCCGTGGTCGGAAAGCTGGCATCGGCAGGGGCGTCCTCGCCGGCGGGCGTCTCGCTTTCCTGCGCTTTTCGCTCCTGCTTCTCCTTGAGTTTCGCCTCCTTCTTCGCCGCTTTCGCGCGGTCCCGCTCGGCCTTTTGAAAATTGTAGTTCGGCTGAGCCATGCGTGCCTCCGTCTGGCTGGTGTTCCGCCTCCAGGAATTCGCCTTCGAACGCCCGGGATAAGCAGGCCACAAAAACAACGAGCTAGTCCCCAGACCAGCCAGCACGAGCATAGCGAATTTCTGGTTCGGGAGACTAGCCGATGATGCGGTGCCAACGCGCGCCGCCGGCGGCCGTTCACCCCACCGCTCGCCGTCAGGATGGTTCGGCTTGCCGATCCGCCCGGCCGTTGTACTGTCTCGCTTTGTCATCTGGCGGGAAGGACCCCGGCCGTGCCGTTGAACCTGAAAGGACGCAGCTGCCTGACGCTCGAGGAGTTCTCCGAGCCGGAAATCCACTACCTGATCGATCAGGCGATCGAATTGAAGCGCCTCAAGGCGGCGCGCGTCTTCCCACGCACGCTCGAGAACCGCAACATCTGCCTGATCTTTCTCAAGCCCTCCACCCGCACCCGGACCTCCTTCGTCGTCGCCGCGCGTGACGAGGGCGCGCACACGGAGCTGCTCACCGCCGAGGAGATCCGCTTCGGCGTCAAGGAGAGCATACGCGACATCGCCCGCGTGCTGGGCCGCATGTTCGACGGCATCGCGTTTCGCGGCTTCGATCACCAGGTCGCGGTCAGCCTGGCGCGGCACGCCGGCGTCCCGGTCTGGAACGGCCTGACCGACGAGCATCACCCGACGCAGGTGCTCGCCGACCTGATGACGATCAAGGAGGAGTTCGGCCGGGTCAGCGGCACCCGGATCGCCTATGTCGGCGATGGCCGCAACAACATGGTGACCTCGCTGATGGTCGCCGCCGCGCGTACCGGCATGGACCTGCGCATCGTCGCCCCCGACACGCTGCAGCCGCACCCCGCCCTCGTCGCCCGCGCCCTCGAGGCGGCACGGCATGCCGGCGCCGGCATCACCGTCACCTCGGACATCGCCGCCGGCGTGCATGGCTGCGCGGTGATCTACAACGACGTCTGGGTGTCGATGGGCGAGGAGGCACAGCTCGCCGACCGCGCGGCCAGCCTCGCCGGCTACCGGGTCAGCGAGGCGATGATCGCCGCCACCGGCCGGGCCGACACCATCTACATGAACTGCCTGCCCTCGCTGCACGATGGGCAGACCAGCTTCGGCCGCGAACACCCCGAGGCGTTGGACACCGAAGACGCGGTCTTCGAGGCCGAGTACTCGCGCGTGTTCGATCAGGCCGAGAACCGGATGCACACGATCAAGGCGCTGCTGGTCTCGACGATCTGACGATAGCACCTGCAGGCGTGACGCCCCCGGCCGCTCGTGCCTTGCCGCCCTTCGACCGGAGCGCCACCTGATCCGCATGATCCCGCCCAGCATCCCGCGTGTCGCCCTGGTCACCGGCGGGGCGATACGCCTCGGGCGGGCAATCGCACTGGCCCTCGCGGACGCCGGCTTCGCGGTCGCGGTGCACTACCGGACGAGTGCCGAGGCGGCGGAGGCGACGGCGCAGAAGGCGCGCCGCTTCGGCGTGCAAGCGGCGACGCTGCGCGCCGATCTTGCCGTCGAGGAGGACGCCGCGACGCTGGTTCAACGGGCGGCGAGCGCGCTCGGACCGGTCGGCGTGCTGGTGAACAATGCCAGCCTGTTCAAGCGCGACGGCTGGAGCGATGCGACGCGGCAGGGCTGGGATCGGCACCTCGAGCCTAATCTGCGCGCGCCGTTCGTGCTGATGCAGGCGTTCGCCCGCGCCTTGCCGACCGCCGCGGAAGGAGTGGTGATCAACATGCTCGACGCGCGGGTATGGTCGCCAACGCCGAATTTCGTGTCGTACACGCTGAGCAAGGCAGGGCTGTGGACGCTCACCCAGACGATGGCGCTGGCGCTGGCGCCGCGTATCCGGGTCAACGGCATCGGGCCTGGCCCGGCGCTGCAGAGCACCGAGGAGAGCGAGGCGGAGTTCGCCCGCCTGCAACGCTCGGTTCCGCTTGGGCACGCCACGGATGCGGACGAGGTTGCGCGGGCGGCGCTGGCGATCCTGTCGCTGCCGTCGCTGACCGGACAGATGCTGGCGCTCGACGGAGGCCTGCACCTGCAGCACTCGCCGGCGCCGCACCGCACCAGCTAGAGCGGTTTCCCTAAGGGTAGAATCGGGAATGGTGTTTGAGCGACGCGAG
>CAXTSD010000312.1:0-3396 GCA_964246775.1 uncultured Acetobacteraceae bacterium
GGTAGAGCAGCCCGGCGGCGTCGAGCCGGGCGAGGCTCGCGCGATACTCGGCCGCGTGCTCGGATTGCCGGCGCGGCGGCAGGTCGGGCGACAGGCCGAGCCAGGCGAGATCCTCGAGCAGCGCGTCGGCGAGCGCGTCGCTGCAGCGCGCGCGGTCCAGATCCTCGAGGCGTACGAGGTAGACGCCGCCCGAGTCGCGCGCCGGCATCGCCGCTCTGAGCGCCGCGTGGACGTGGCCGAGATGCAGCCGCCCGGTCGGGCTTGGGGCAAACCGGGTGATTGCGGCCACAGTCTCAGACGCACCCGGTGACGGTTGAATGAAACGGCTTGCCGCTCGGCTTGCCGGGCTGAATGGCCTCTGCAATAGTCACTCGCGATCTCGTCTGTCCACTTCCACCGGGCGCTCGTCTCTTGTCGCCCTGGCTGTTGTCGGCAGTAAGTGGTTGGGGGTGTTTTGCCAGACGGCGGACAGCATTTTCCTGCGCTGGTCTTGAACGCGGATTTCCGGCCGCTCTCGTATTTCCCGCTTTCCGTCTGGTCCTGGCAGGACGCCGTGAAGGCGGTGTTCCTCGACCGGGTGAGCGTGCTCAGCGAATACGAGACGGAGGTGCATTCGCCGAGCATGGCGATGCGGCTGCCGAGCGTGATCGCGCTCAAGGACTACATCCCGTCGGCGCGGCGGCCGGCCTTCACCCGGTTCAACGTCTTCCTGCGCGACGCCTTCTCCTGCCAATACTGCGACGAGCGATTCGCCACCCCCGACCTCACCTTCGACCACGTGATCCCGCGCAGCCGCGGCGGCCGCACCACCTGGGAAAACGTCGTCACCGCCTGCGGCGGCTGCAACCTGCGCAAGGGATCGCGGCTGCCCAGGGAGTGCCACATGACGCCGAGGCAGACGCCCGTCCAGCCAACCACCTGGGAGCTGCAGGAGAACGGGCGCTGCTTCCCGCCGAACTACCTGCATGCCAGCTGGCGCGACTACCTGTACTGGGACAGCGAGCTGGAGCAGGACGCGCCCTGAGCGGTTGATTTGCGCGCCGGGTTGGCGGCCGGCGGCGCGCGAGACAAAGACTCTGATACCAGGGATCGCGATCAGCGAGCCATGGTAATCACACCCGCTCGCTGACCGCGATCGCGACCTTGCAGCCGGCCTTGATGACGCGGCTCATCAGCTTGTAGGCCGGCGCCAGCTCGGCCTCGTTGGCAAGCCCGATGTCTCGGTGCTCAAGCTCCTCGGCGCGGAACCGCTCGATCGTGTCGCGCAGCTCGTGCTCGCCCTCGGGCAGCGACTCCGCCTGCGCCGCGTAATGCTCGTCGATCGCCTCCTCGACGGCGACGGTGCACGCCATCGCCGCACGTGTGCCGATCGCGGCGGTCATCGCGCCAAGCGCGTAGCCGGCGACATGCCAGAGCGGCAGCAGCGCCGTCGGGCGCACGCGGCGTCGGGCGACCAGGGCCGCGAAGGTGTCGAGATGCGCCTGCTCCTGCGCCTGCATGTGGCGCAACACGTCGCCGCTGTCGCCGCCACCCAAAATCGCAAGCTGGCCCTGATAGATGCGCTTCGCACCATACTCGCCGGCATGATCGACACGTATCATCCGCTCGAGACGCACCCGCTCCGGCAGGTCGCCCGGCAGTGTCCCCGGCCCGGTCCCCGGCCCGTTCATCAGCTCGCTCACGGCGTCACTCCTCGTCGACCACGCCACAGCAAGATGGCGACGCCGGTCGAGAACGCCAGCGCCGCCAGCAACTGCATCTCGGCCATCGAAACCGGCAGCCCGGGCAGCAGATAGGTCGGATCGTCGCACGGCTTGCTCGGGCGCAGCGGCATCGAAGCGAGACGCGCGGCGACGCTGCCATGCGCAAGCCTGGGCGCCGCACATTCCGCCAGCGGACTCGGCCAGGCGCCGCGCTCGACGCCGACATGGGTGACGCCGAGCCCGACCGCCGCGATCCCGGCCAGCAGCGCCAGCCACAGCACCGGTCGCCTGGCGCGCTTTGGCAGCAGCAGGGCGACGACGCCTAGCGCCAGGATCGCCCACCATGGCCAGCGCTCGCGTAGGCATAACGCACATGGCACCAAGCCACCTAGGCGCTCGGAGGCGTAGGCTACGAGCAAGGCGGACAGGGGAAAGGCAAGTAAGAATAAGGGGCTTTGCCCCTTAACCCCATTAAAGGCGGAGCCTTTAAAATCCATTTTTTAGTCCTGGGACTCCGCTAGCCCGGCAAGCCATAGGCGCACGGCGGCCGGATCGCCAAAATCCTCCGGCACGCGCAAGCCGATGCCGCCTAGCGCGATGGCGGCGGCGATGCCGTCCTCGTCGGTCACGTCGTCGCCGACGAACACCGGCAGCCGCCCGGCGAACGGCGCCTGCTGCATCAGCGCCCGCAACGCGGTGCCCTTGTCGACGGCGCGCGGCTTGATCTCCCAGGCCATCTTGGCGGGAATGATGGTGTAGCGCGCGATCTCGCCGCCGAGCAGAGCAAGCGCGGCCTCATGCAGCGCGACGCCGGCCTCGGGCACGGCGCGATAGTGCAGCACCAGGCCGTGGCCCTTCGGCTCGATCATGGCGCCGGGATGGTCGGCGGCGATGCGCCTCGCGCCCTCGAGCCAGCCTGGCGGCATCCCCGGAACGACCGCCTGCTCCACCTGCCCGCCCGGCCGGCGACGGATCGCCGACCCGTGCTCGCCGGCGACCGCATACGGCAGCGCGCCTAGCAGCGCGTCGAGCTGGTCGACCGGGCGGCCGGAGACGACCGCGAGCGCGTCGCCGAGCAGCGGGCGCAGGCGGCCGAGCGAGGCGCGCAGGCCAGGTTCGACGAGCACCGCGTCGGGCGTCGCGGCGATGTCGACCAGGGTGCCGTCGAAATCGAGCAGCAGGGCGGCTCTGGCAAGCGGCGGGATGTCGAACGCCTTCATTGGCAGCGCGCGAGCTGGATGTCGTAGACCGGATGCTCGAACATCGAGGCGCCCGGCTCATCCGCGAGTATCCAGCCGGAAAACCCCGGCGCGCCGGTGGTGCTGTCGACCACGATCAGGCGGGCGGCGCTGTCGGCCGGCAGCTCCGGCGGCCGGGCCTGACAGGCGGCGAGCGTGATCGACAGCGACTGGTAGGCGACGGTATCGCCGACATGCAAAGTCAGCGTCGTCGCCTGGGCGCTCACCTTGTCGAGCACGTGGATGACCCCCGTCTGGCGCGGCTGCCAGCTATCCGGCGCCGGCAGGTTGGGCGGCGGCACCAGCTCGGCGGCGCGCCCGCCCGCGTTGGCGACGAGCGACCCGGCCAGCGCCGCGAGCACCGCCGCTGCGCGCCTCACCGCTTCGGACTCTGCAGAGCGGCGACCATGTCCTCGAGTATCCGCCGCATCGCCGCCTCGTCGACGCCCATCAGG
>CAXTSD010000313.1:0-3378 GCA_964246775.1 uncultured Acetobacteraceae bacterium
AGCCCGGCCGGGCAGGTCGCGCATGGCGCGACGGTCGGGTCATACGACGATCGCGGCAGCTTGCGCGCCTTCGCCGACGCGGTGGATGTCGTCACCTTCGAGTTCGAGAACGTGAGCGCCGCCGGGCTCGAGCTGCTCGCCTCGCGAAAACCGGTCCGCCCATCGCCGCGCATCCTGCGCATCAGCCAGGACCGGGTGGCCGAGAAGACCACGATCAACGCGGCCGGCATCGCCACCGCGCCCTGGCGCGCCGTCAACTCGCGCGGCGAACTCGACGATGCCGCCGCCGAGCTCGGGTTGCCGGCGATCCTGAAGACCACCCGGCTCGGCTATGACGGCAAGGGCCAGGCGCTGGTGAGTGACACCGCCTCGCTCGATGCCGCCTGGCAGGCGCTCGACCCGCGGCCGCTGATACTAGAGGGCCTGATCGATTTCGCCTGCGAGATCAGCGTGATCGTCGCCCGCGGCGGGGATGGAGGCCTGACTGCCTTCGACCCGGTGCTGAACCGCCACCGCGACCACATCCTGGATCTCACCTTGGCTCCTGCCCCGGTCGCCCCGGCGATCGGGGAGGCCGCGACGCAGCTCGCGCGACATCTCGCCGAGGCGCTCGATCTGGTCGGCCTGCTGGCAGTCGAGATGTTCGTGGACACGCAAGGCCGCGTGCTGGTCAACGAGATCGCGCCGCGGCCGCATAATTCGGGCCATTGGACCATCGACGCCTGCCCGGCCAGCCAGTTCGATCTGCACATACGCGCCGTCGCCGGCCTGCCGCTGCCGCAGGCGGTCAGGCACTCGGACGCGGTGATGAAGAACCTGGTCGGACCGGAGGAGGTCGCGCTGTGGAACGAGATACTGGCGACCCCCGGGCTGATCCCGCATTTGTACGGTAAGCGGCAAGCGCGACCAGGGCGCAAGATGGGGCACGTGACGCGGCTGTTTCCACGCGATGCCCTGCCGGGCGAGTTCGGCATCAAGGCGGTGCTCGGCAGGTTGGGCTGACCGAGGCTGGGCTGAAGAAAGACTGGGCTGAAGGTGGAAGGCTTTGCCGCTCGATGAGCGCGATCTGACTGCTCGGGCCGCCCCGATGTTTGCTTGGGCGAGCAGCTTTGTGCGGTCAGGTGGGTCTCACCTATCGGCATGCCGCGTCAAAACAGCTTGCCGGCCTGGCTGGTCCAAACGGCGGTTCCGGCGGCGTTCAGCAGCGACAAGTATGGCTTGACCGCGCTGACCCGCATCTGCGTCGCCAGGTGCTGGCTGTCGGACGCCGATGTCGCCGTGTTCCAGTACGGGCTTGTCCCGTTATAGAACACGAGGTTGCCGTCCGCCTGCAGCGTCGCCCGGCAGGACAGCGTCCAGGCGAGCCCGGTCGGGCAGGTTTGCGTCGGCGACGCGGCCGCCCAAAGCGTCGTCGCGCCCTGCGCAAGCGACATCCTGCCGGTCGCGGAGAGGCACAGCCTGACCGCCGCCGTCGCCCCGCTTGCCGGTGCGACGTCGATGCAGCCGTTCTGGATGAGGGTGAAGTTGCGTTGCACCGTCAAGCTTTTCCGCAACGCCGTCGCCGGGCTCGCCAGAGTGTGCTGCATCTGCGCGACAGGGCCGAGTGCTGCACTCGGCGTCAGCTGGTCGGCGCCGAACAGGGTCGTTCCATACAGGTAGTCCAGGCCGTCAAGGTCGTTGCCCAGCGTCTCGCTCGTCAGCTCGGCCGCCCAGGGCGACGCGTCCGCCGAGCCGACATTCTCGCCGGTGACTGTCAGAGCGTCGCCATGCGCCCGCATGTAGGAGCGTATGTATTGCAGCTCCTCGTTTTCCGGCAGGCCGGTCACGTGCAGCGCCGCCTTGGCGCGCGCGGCGGTATCGATCAGGAACTCGGTATCGTTCATCTGCACGATCAGGGGATCGCTGCTGGAGCCGGTCTGCACCGCTTGCGCCCACTCGGCGGGCGGAATGTGGGTGCCGGGCACGACCACCTCGACCGTCGGCGTGTTGGTCGGGGCGTATTTGGCGAGCAGCGCCTGCGTGTCGGCGATCTGCCAGGCGACAAACCCGCGCTTCGCATCACGGTACCAGTCCAGCACGTCCTGCCACTGCGTTCCGGTGACGGTGCCGGGCCTCGGGATGCCGACCGCGGACCAGCTGGCGTAGCTGGTGTGCCAGGCCGCGTTCGCCGCCTGGACCGAGCCATATTTGGCTGCCATCCTGATCGGAAAGTCAGCCTGGGCATGCACGTCATACCACCAGAAACCGGGGGCGACGGCGCCGTTGCCGACCGTCCATTGCGGCGGGTAGATCGGCTCGTCGGCCGGGCCGAGCGAGGCGATGACGAAATCGACGCTGTGCCAGGCCGGGCTTTTCGCGAGCATCGACAATATCTGGTCGGACTTGGCGTGGATCAGCGCGTGCAGCCCCGGATACCAGTAGCTGATCGCCTGGGTGCCGGTGACGAGGCCGTTCTGGTCGACCAGGCGCGCGTCAGGATGAGCGGCAATGAACCAAGCCGGCGGTGCGGCGATCGTCTCGAGGTCGAGCTTGAAGCGCAGCCCGTAGGAGGTTGCCAGTTGCAGGTAGGGCAGCCAGGTTGCGGACCGCCACACGCCGGAGGCAGTCTCCTGATCCGACCAGCTGACCGGCGCGCGGAGGCTCACGACGCCGTCGGCGCAATACTGGCTGAAGTGCCGGCGCAGGACCTGTTCGGAGAGGTATTGCGTATTGCTGATATCGACGTTGCCGACGTCGCGCGTCGCGCCGCGCGCCGGATAGGCGGCAAGCGCCGCCGCGAGGAGACACGATGCCGTCATCAGCATACCAACGCGCGGTTCACATGGACGTGCAAACGTGGTGGCGACGTAATCGGTAAGTTTGGCCATTGGCGTCCGGATACCCTCGTGCGATGTCCCGCAGCTTGGCACGGCAGGATTAACCGGTAGTAAACGCCTTCTGGTTACACTCGCAATAGTTGTGTTGGCGGCATTCAGCTCGCCTTGGGAGTTTTCATGCAACGCGCCCTAGCCGCCGCGACCGCCACCACCGCCGTGCTCGCCTCGGCGGCGATCGGCAGCCGGGCGGGACCGCAGCATCCGGCAACCGGGCTCTGGTACGCACGGCTGCGCAAGCCGTCCTTCACTCCCTCCGGCCGGGTGATCGGGCCGAGCTGGGCGGTGCTCGACGTCCTGCTCGCCCTCGCCGGCGGCCGCCTGCTTGCTTCCGGCGCAAGTCCGGCGCGCGCGACCGCTCTGGCCGGCTGGTCGGTCGCGGTCGCCGGCCTCGCCGTCTACCCTCAGGTCTCGTTCGGCCAGCGTCGGCTTGGCGCCGGCGGGCGGCTCACCGGCGCCCTGCTGGCCGGGGCCCCGCCCCCCGTCGCCGCCGGGCGCCAGGGCG
>CAXTSD010000314.1:0-3376 GCA_964246775.1 uncultured Acetobacteraceae bacterium
GTGCTGGTTCGATCAACACCGTGGCGCCGAACGGGGCGATGGGCACGCGCTCCGGCCTCGGCACCTCCGGCACCAGCGCCACTGTCGGCAGTTCGGCCGGCGGCCAGGGCGCGATCAGCCTCGGCGGCACCGGCGCCGGCACGACGACCGGGCTCGGCTCGCCTGGCAACGTGAACAACGGCGTCGGCCTCAACACCCACTGAGGCACGACAGCGGCCGCGGGTCGCCGCCCTACAGAATAAAGCGCGACAGGTCGCCGCGCCTGGCGAGCGGGGCGACGCGGTCGTCGACTGCGGCGCGATCGACCCGGATCGTCTCGCCGGCGCGGTCGGCGGCGGTGAAGCTGATCTCCTCGAGCAGCTTCTCGAGCACCGTCGCGAGACGTCGGGCGCCGATGTTCTCGACCCGCTCGTTGATGTCGGCGGCGAGGTCGGCGAGCGCGTCCACCGCCTCGTCGGCGAAGTCGAGGGTCACGCCTTCGGTCAGCATCAACGCCGAATACTGGTCGAGCAGCGAGTGCTCGGGTTCGGTGAGTATGCGACGCAGGTCGGAGCGCGACAGCGGCGCCAGCTCGACGCGTATCGGCAGCCTTCCCTGCAGTTCGGGCAGCAGGTCGGCGGGTTTGGCGACGTGGAAGGCGCCCGAGGCGATGAACAACATGTGGTCGGTCTTCACCGGGCCGTGCTTGGTGGTGACGGTGGTGCCCTCGATCAGCGGCAGCAGGTCGCGCTGCACGCCCTCGCGCGAGACGTCGCCGCCGCGAAACCCGCCTTCGGTCGTGCGCGCGCACACCTTGTCGATCTCGTCGAGGAAGACGATGCCGTTGTTTTCCGCGTGCGACACCGCATCGCGGGTGAGCTGCTCGGTGTCGAGCAGGCGGTCGGCCTCGTCGCGCGTGAGCAGCGGCCTCGCCGCGGCGACCGTCATCCGCCGCTGCTGCTCCTTGCGGCCGAACATGCCCTTCATCATCTCGCCGAGGTTGATCACCTGGCCGGGCGGCATGCCGGGCATGTCCATCTGGCCGACCGGCGCACCGGTATCGGCGACCGCGATGTCGATCTCCTTGTCCTCGAGCTCGCCCTGGCGGAGCATGCGGCGGAACTTGCCCTTGGTGTCAGCACTCGAGCCGGCGCCGACCAGCGCCTCGACGAGCTTGTCCTCGGCGCCCTGCTCGGCGCGCGCCTGGACGCCCTTGCGGCTGGTCTCGCGCAGCATGGTGAGGCTGATCTCGACCAGGTCGCGCACGATGCTGTCGACGTCGCGGCCGACATAGCCGACCTCGGTGAACTTGGTCGCCTCGACCTTGAGGAACGGCGCCTGGGCGAGGCGGGCGAGGCGGCGGGCGATCTCGGTCTTGCCGCAGCCGGTCGGGCCGATCATCAGTATGTTCTTCGGCACCACCTCCTCGCGCATGCCCTCCGGCAGCTGGGCGCGGCGCCAGCGGTTGCGCAGCGCAATGGCGACGGCGCGCTTCGCGTCGTTCTGGCCGACGATGAAGCGGTCGAGCTCGGAGACGATCTCGCGCGGCGAGTAGGTCGGCACGTCCAGACCGAGGCTTGCCATCAGCCGGCGCTCCCGATGGTCTCGATGATGACCGAGTGGTTGGTGTAGACGCAGATCTCGGCGGCGATGCGCATCGAGCGCCGGGCGATCTCCTCGGGCGTCAGCCCCTCGATTTCCAGCAGCGCGCGGGCGGCGGCGAGCGCGTAGTTGCCGCCGGAGCCGATGGCGATGACGCCGTCCTCGGGCTCCAGCACGTCGCCGGTGCCGGTGAGGGTGAAGCTGTGGTCGGCGTCGGCGACCGCCATCATCGCCTCGAGCCGGCGCAGGTAGCGATCGGTCCGCCAGTCCTTCGCCAACTCGACGCAGGCGCGCTCGAGCTGGCCGGGATGGCGCTCGAGCTTGGCCTCGAGGCGTTCGAGCAGGGTGAAGGCGTCGGCGGTGGCGCCGGCGAACCCCGCGATCACCCGGCCGTCATCGCCGATGCGTCGCACCTTGCGGGCGTTGCCCTTGATCACTGTCTGGCCGAGCGTCACCTGGCCGTCGCCGGCCATCGCCACCTGGCCGCCGCGGCGGACGCAGAGGATGGTGGTGCCGTGCCAGCCGGTCGGATCATGGGGGGTTTGCATGACCAAGGCAGATGGGAGCGGCGGCGGGCGAGGCCAAGAGGCATCGGCGACGGCTGCGACGGCGCGCGTGGTCCGGCCGGTCAGTCGGCGCTGATCGTCAGGCCGAGCACGGTCGCCCGGTCCTTCACCGGGCTTTGCGCGACGCCGAGCAGGGTCACCGGCACCGGCGGCGCCATCGTCAGGGTGAGCGCGGTCGGGTGGTCGATGAAGCGGTTGAGCACGTCGGCGGCGTCGGGCTGGTTGGGGATCAGGGCGGCGAGCAGGGCGGTGCGCGCGTGCATCTGCTCGCGTATCTGCGACGGGTCGATGCCCTGCTTCACGGCGACGGCGTTGACGGACCGATCGAACAGCGAGGCGTCCTCGTAGCGCAGCTTGCCGGCGGCGGCGGTGACGGTGGACATGAAGGCGATCGGGCCGGCATCGAGCTTGGTCTGATCGGTGTTGATGAAGCGGCCCGACATCGACAGCGCGGCGAAGCCGTGCAGGCTGACGCGCCCCACGGCGACGTCGAGCGTATGCGCGCTCGCGTTCGAGGTGGCGTCGAGGTCGATGTCGAAGACGAACGGCCCGGCGCCGAACAGGGCGACCGCGTTGTCGCGCTGCGGGCCGGCGGGGATCTGCTCTATCGGCATGCTGAAGCCGTGCATCGCCGCGCGCCTTACGATCGACGGACCAGGGGCCGACGGACCGGCGGCGCCGGGCGGCGGCGGTATCTTGGTCGTGGTGTTGCGGAGCGAGTCGACAGTGAGGCGCACGCCGGCGGGCGTGGTGAGCGCCAGACCCCGGCTGTCGCTCGCGGCGACCGAGAGCGACTGGTAGAAGGGCGCGAACTGCACCGTCTGCGTCGGCGCCGGCGGCGTCGGGAAAGGCTGCCCGGCAACGCCGTCGAGGCTTGTCGCGGCAAAGCGGAGCGTGCCCTCCGGCGCGCTGCTCGAGGCGAGGTCGGCGAACTCCAGATGGCCGATCAGCTGGCGCTCGCCATTCCAGGCCGGCTTGCCGTTCGGGTAGGCGGCGGCGTCGAAGACGTCGTCGAGGTCGTCGAGTGCGACGGCGCTGGCGGCGAGATGACCAACCGTCGTGCCGTCCGGCTCGCGTATGGCGTCAAGCGCGAGCGCGCCGAGGCGGCCTGGTGCGAGGTCGCTCAGCACGGCGTGGGCGACGACGGCGCCGCGCCAGGACAGCGACTGCGCCTCGAGGCGACGCGCCGAGACGAGTCGCGGCGCGCCTGCCGGCTGCCAGGGCCGGGC
>CAXTSD010000315.1:0-3375 GCA_964246775.1 uncultured Acetobacteraceae bacterium
GGCACCGGGAAGGCGACCTGGCGCTGGCCAGGGCGCTGGCCGGGGCGCTGCTCGGCCTCGCGGCGCTGACCAGGCCGGGCCTGCTGTATCTCGCCGCCGCATGCCTGCTGACCGGCGGCGTGCTGGCGCTGCGTCATCGCCGCGCCGCGGGGCTCGGCGGCGCCCTCTGCCTCGCGCTGGTGCTCGCCCCCTGGTTCACCCGCAACCTGCTGGTGATGCATCGCTTCGCCCTCACCCACGGCTATGACAGCCACACCCTGGTGCAGCGGCTCGCCTTCGACCGGATGAGCTGGCGGGAGTATCGATTGAGCTTCGTCTGCTGGCTGCCGGACGGCAACGCGCTCGGCCGCCTGCTGGCCGGGGCCGCCGCCTGCGACCGCTTCGGCTGGAGCGACCGCGCCGACACCTTCTACAGCATCGGCATCGGGCCGATGCTGCAGGCGACGCTCGTAGCCGCCGGCGGCTACGAGCATCATCTGAGCTACCTGCTCGACCACTACGTCTGGCCGCAGCCGCTCTGGCACGCCGCGGTCAGCCTGCCGCTCGCCTGGCGCGGCGCCTTCATCGACCGCTACTGGGGCGTCGTCCTCGCCCCGCTCTGCCTGTGGCACACCGTCCGCGCCATGTCGCGACGCGGCGCGGCCGATCGGGCGTTTCTCGTCGTTGCCTTGCCGGGCTGGTTCATGCTGGCGTTCAATGCGGCGGTCGCGGTGAACCAGCCGCGCTATAACCTCATGCTGATGCCGGCTTACGCGCTCGCCGGCGGGCTTTTTCTGCGTCGCTGTTGGAAGGAAGCGGTTCTTTTTCGAGAAAAAGAACCAAAAAGCTTTTAATTAAAAAAGTTTTTTGCTACTTTTTTTCAAAAAAGTAGCCCTTCCTTGCTTGGCTTAATTCAGCCTGGCGCGCAACTGATCCATTGTGGCGCGCACCCGGGCCGCCGCCTCGCCGGCCGGCACCAGGTCGAGAAAGCGCTCGAAGCAGCCGAGCGCCGCCGCGACCCGGTCGAGCCGCTGGTTGATCAGCCCCGCCTCGCGCCACAGCGCCACCTCGTCGGGCGCAATGCGCAGCATGTCGGTGACGCAGACCAGTGCCGGTTCGAGCGCGCCGGCGCGCAACCGGCGCAGCTTGATGTTGTTCTGCAGGCGCAGCAGCACGCCGCGGGTGCTCATCGGCTTGAGCAGGCCCGGCCGCAGCTCCGCCTGCTCGCCCTCGATGCGCTTGATCAGAGCCCGCAACTGCGGCGCGTCGAGACCGGTGCCGCCGCGGAACACGTCGATCACCGCCTGACCCGAACCCTGCCGCCCGGCACCGGACGCCCGCGGGTTCGCCGGGACGTCGCCGCCGGCACGTCGCGCGAGTTTTGGCGCCGCGGCGCGCGGGCTGCCCTGGCGCGGCAGGCTGTTGCGGCCGGGCTTGGCCGCCGCCGGCAACCCGACGAGAAAGTGGCCGGGGAAGTCGATGCCGTAGGCGTCCCAGCCGGCCGCGTGCGCGCAGTGCAGCCACAAGATGCCGAGCGCCACCGGCATGCCGCGCCGGCGGTCGATCACCCTGATCAGGTTGACGTTGTCGAGATCCTCATAGTGCTCGACGTCGCCGGCATAGCCGTAGCGGCCGGAGATCAGGCTCGCCAGGCTGAGCGCCTGATGCTCGAGATCGCGCGCGCCGTCGTGCTCGGCGAGCGCCACCGCCTCGCGGGCGAGTGCCGAGAGATGCGCCCGCGCCGCCTGCCAGTCGGCATCCGGCGCGTCGACTCGGGCGAGTTGCAGGGCGGCATCGCCGATGTCGATCTCGGTGTCGGGAAGCTTGCCGATCGCATCCAGCGCGTCGCGCGGGTCGCTGGTCACGCCGGCGGGCCGTCTTGGCGGCGGCTCACTCGGCCGCCGCGTCCGGCACGTAGAGCGTGCCGCCCTTCTGCAGGAACTCCGAACTCTTCGCCTCCAGCCCGGCCATCCGCTCCGCCTCCACACGCAGATCCTGGGTGATGCGCATCGAGCAGAATTTCGGCCCGCACATCGAGCAGAAATGCGCGACCTTGTGCGCGTCCTTCGGCAGCGTCTCGTCGTGATAGGCGCGCGCGGTGTCCGGGTCGAGCCCGATGTTGAACTGGTCCTCCCAGCGGAACTCGAAGCGCGCCCGGCTCAGCGCGTCGTCGCGCAGCTTCGCCGCAGGATGGCCTTTCGCGAGGTCGGCGGCGTGGGCGGCGATCTTGTAGGTGATGACGCCGGTCTTCACGTCGTCGCGGTTGGGCAGGCCGAGATGCTCCTTGGGCGTCACGTAGCAGAGCATGGCGGTGCCGAACCAGCCGATCATCGCGGCACCGATCGCCGAGGTGATGTGGTCGTAGCCGGGCGCGATGTCGGTCGTCAGCGGGCCAAGCGTGTAGAACGGCGCCTCGCCGCACTCGCGCAGCTGCTTGTCCATGTTGACCTTGATCTTGTGCATCGGCACGTGGCCTGGGCCCTCGATCATCACCTGGCAGCCGCGCGCCCAGGCGATCTTCGTCAACTCGCCCAAGGTGGTCAGCTCGGCGAACTGTGCGGCGTCGTTGGCGTCGTGGATCGAGCCCGGACGCAGTCCGTCGCCGAGGCTGAACGACACGTCATAGCGCCGCATGATGTCGCAGATTTCCTCGAAATGCTCGTAGAGGAAGCTCTCGCGGTGATGCGACAGGCACCAGCGCGCCATGATCGAGCCGCCGCGGCTGACGATGCCGGTCATCCGCTTCGCCGTCAGCGGCACATGCGCGAGGCGCACGCCGGCGTGGATGGTGAAGTAGTCCACCCCCTGCTCGGCCTGCTCGATCAGCGTGTCGCGAAAGATCTCCCAGGTCAGCTTCTCCGGCTCGCCGTCGACCTTCTCCAGCGCCTGATAGATCGGCACGGTGCCGATCGGCACCGGCGAATTGCGCAGTATCCAGCCGCGTATGTTGTGGATGTTGCGCCCGGTCGACAGGTCCATCACCGTGTCGCCGCCCCAGCGTATCGCCCAGACCAGCTTTTCCACCTCGTCGGCCGCCGACGACGTGACCGCCGAGTTGCCGATATTGGCGTTCACCTTGACCAGGAAGTTGCGGCCGATCACCACCGGCTCGAGCTCGGGATGGTTGATGTTGGCCGGAATGATCGCCCGCCCGGCGGCGATCTCCGAGCGCACGAACTCGGGGGTGACGAAGTCCGGGATCGCGGCGCCGAAATCCTCGCCGTCGGCGCGCCGCTCGGCCGCACCCTCGGCCGCCTCGGCGCGGCCGATGTTCTCGCGGTGCGCGACGTAGACCATCTCCTCGGTGATCACGCCGGCGCGGGCGAACTCGTACTGGGTGATCGGCCGCCCCTCGCGCCCGACCCGCACGGCGTGCGCGGCGGGGCACGGGGCGAC
>CAXTSD010000316.1:0-3364 GCA_964246775.1 uncultured Acetobacteraceae bacterium
ATCCCCGCCCCGGCGCCGCGGGCGAGCGCCGGCAGGACGGTGCTGGTCGTCGACGACGAGCCGACGGTGCGCATGCTGGTGGTCGAGGTGCTGGCGGAGCTCGGCCACACGACGCTCGAGGCGGCGGACGGCAAGGCGGCGCTCGAGTTGATCCGCTCGGCCGGCGCCGGGGCGGGGATCGACCTGCTGATCACCGATGTCGGCCTGCCCGGCGGCCTCAATGGCCGGCAGGTCGCCGACGCCGGGCAGGCGCTGCTGCCAGGGCTGCCGGTGCTGTTCATCACCGGCTATGCCGACACGGTCGCGCTCGGCGGATCGGGCGAAGGGCGGGGCGAGCGCGGCCTGCAGGTGATGGTCAAGCCGTTCGCCATGGCGGCGCTGGCGGGCCGGGCGCAGGCGATGCTGGAAGCGGCTGGCCAGGCGCGAGCCGCGCCTCGGGACAGTATGGCCGCACCGGACTGACGGCGCGGCCATACTGTTTTAGGTTGCGGCTAGCGCCTGATCGTTTCAGGTCGAGTCAACCTGAAACGTGAATCAGCCGCTCCTACAACGGCTAAAGCAGGGCCGGTGAACGAATGTGAACCGGTCATGCTTTAGCGCGCGACGCTGAACGGCGCCTCGCAGGCGCGCGCCTCGGTGCAGCGCACGAAGGCGACGCCGCGATAGACCGTGCCGGCGCGCGGCGGCAGGACGGTGGTGAACTGCGTCGTCGGCAGGCTCGTCGCCGCGAGCTGGTCGACGATGCGCACCACCTGGTTCGGGTCGGCACCCGGATCGGCGAGCGCGCTGAACGTGGCGGTGGTGGCGAACAGCGTCACCACGCCGTTCGTCACGTTGCCGGTCAGGTTGCGCAGCCCCGTCGTCGCCGGCGCGTCGGCCGCCGGATAGCCGCTCACCTGGTAGCTCTGGCCAAGCGCCAGGCCAGCCTGCAGGATGTAGGCGAGGTGCCAGCGCGAGCCGTCGAAAATCCACTTCTGCAGGCCGGCGTTGGGGTCGGCCAGCAGCGACTGCGCGCCTTCGTCGCTGACATACATCACCGTCGGCGAGGCGAAGAAGATGCCGAACGGATAGAACTCGAACGGCGGCAGGACAAAGCCGAGATAGGCCGCCGGCACGACCGGCAGGCCGGGCAGTATGGTGATCGTGCTGGCGGCGGCGCTCGCCGCGGTGGGCAGGCCGCCGCCCGGCGGGCTCACCTGGTAGACGGTGTTGACGCCGTTGCCGCCGCTGCCCTTGGTCACGTAGAGCTGGTTGCGATAGACGGTCAGGCCGCGGAAATTGTCGTCCTTGCCGGATTTGTCGGCGGGCTGGCCGAGGCTTGCGATCGAGAAGCCGTATTGGTGGCCGTTCTTGGCGCCGGCCATGCCCTGCTCGACGCCGACCACAGTCGTCTCGGCACTCGGGCTGAGCGGCGCGATCAGCTGCACCCCGGTGTCGCTGTTGATGCTTGCCGGCTCGACGCCCGAGCCGTTGCCGGCGCTGCCGACCATCAGATATTCCTCGGCGGCGCTGCCGTTGAGGTTGCGCGCAAGCACCGCGGCGCGGCCGTTATTGCCGCTATAGGCGTTGACCGGGGTCGCTTGCAGCCGGGCGCCGAGGTCGAGCTGCACGACGACGCGGCTGGTCGGCGCCGCGGTATCCGTGTTGGTCGGGTCGGGATGGTTCGGCGTGTCGGAGTTCGAGACGTCGAGCGCGTTCACCGCGGCGGCGTAGCCCATGAAGGTGAGGGTGCGGTTGTCGGCCGAGAGGTTGAGCGCGATCTCGGATTTCGAGGCGAAGCTGGTGGCGACGCCGAGCCGGCTGGTGACGTTGAGGGTGCCGATCCGGTCGGTGACGCGGATGCCGTTGCGGCCGGCATCCTCGGTCGTGAGCGCGGTCAGCAGCAGCGGCGAGGCGATGCCGAAATTGCCGTCGACGCTGTCATTGGCGAACACGCCTGGATAGCTGCCGTCGGCGACCGCGGCCGGCCTGGCGCTGTTCGGCAGCGTCTGGCCGACGGCGATGGTCGCGGCGGTGCCGGCATAGGTGCTGGAGCTGACCACCAGCGTGCCGAGATTGCCGAGCCCGGTCAGGTCGAGCGGGCCGGCGGCGTTCGCACCGGTCGTGAGCAGGAGCGCGCCGCCGGCGAGCAGCAAGGCGCGTGTCGATCGTGTCATGCCGGAGAGCCTGTCGTTGTTGCAGCGGGACCGACACGCTAGCAGCAGCGCGTGATCGCGCCTCGTGACACATCGAAGGCAGGTTCAGGCTGAACCGGCTCGCGTCCGCTGACCGGCGAAGCCGCTCGCCGCCTCGCCGCGCAGATCGGCGACCACCGCCAGGGCGAAGCCGAGGCTCGCGCTGGCGTAGCGCCTGGCGAGCCGGCGCGGCTCGTGCGCGAGGCGCCACAGCCATTCGAGATGCAGTCCCTGTGCGAGGCGCGGCGCGCGTTGCGTGAGGCCGGCCTCGATGCGTATCGCCTGGCCGACGCACACCGCCCAGCACGGCGGCAGCCGGGCGCGTTCGCGGTGGACGAACACCTCGCTCTTCGGCGCGCCGACGCCCATCAGCAACAGTGTGGCGCCGTGCGCGGCGATGGCGTCGGCGAGGGTGCGGCGGGCGTCGGGGTCGTTCTC
Organism: uncultured Acetobacteraceae bacterium; assembly: GCA_964246775.1. Classification (GTDB taxonomy): domain Bacteria; phylum Pseudomonadota; class Alphaproteobacteria; order Acetobacterales; family Acetobacteraceae; genus CAXMMR01. Next base: position 2,613 of record CAXTSD010000316.1, read on the forward strand.
GAAGCCGAATGGCGGCACGGCGGTGGCGACCGCGAGGTTTTCGCGCGCCGCCCAGGCCACGACCTCGCGTTCGGTGTGCTCGCTGTCGACGACCAGGAACGGCCGGTGGCGGCGCGCGATCGCGCCCGGCCGCATCAGCAGGTTGGCGATCTCGCAGCCGGTGACGCGCGCCGGGGCGGCGATGCGGCGCAGCCGGGCGTAGCGGTAGACCGGGAAGCCGTCGCAGGTGACGATCTCGGCGGCGTCGTAGGCGGCGCGGAAGCCGGCGTCGCGGCGCAGCCGGTGCACGTGGTCGATATTGGCGGTGACGACTAGGCCGACGCCGCGGCCGGGCACCCGCAGCTCGGCGCCGAGGCGGCGGGCGATCGCGCTCGCGTCGAGCGGGCTCACGCGGAAGCCGAAAATCCGGCGGCGCTGGCTCATGGCGTGTGCTCCCTGGTGCTGGCGAGGCTGCGGAACAGCCGCATGTAGGCGCTGGCGCAGCGCTCGACGGTGAAGTCCTGGGCGCGAGCGCGCAGCAGGTCGGCGGGGAACGCCTGGCGGAGATCGTCCGCGAGTGCTGCGGCGAGGGCGGCGGCGTCGCCGACCGGCACCAGCCGGCCGTAGCGGCCGCGCTCAAGGATTTCGGCGGGGCCGAACGGGCAGTCGGTGCTGACGACCGGGGTGCCGCAGCCGAGCGCCTCGATGATGACGTTGCCTAGGCCTTCGTAGCGCGAGCTCAGCACCAGGGCGGCGGCGCGGCGCATGTAGGG
>CAXTSD010000317.1:0-3336 GCA_964246775.1 uncultured Acetobacteraceae bacterium
CACAGCGAATCACGAATGAGGAAAGATTCACAGCCTCAGAGCCCTCGCCTTGCTTTTTTGCAACCGCTAGTGCCTCGCTGCCTCCTTGAGCGACAAGCCCTCGTAGCGCCGGTAGTCGAGCGGCGACGGGTCGATGTCGGTGGGGTGTCCCGAGATCAGGTCGGCGAGCAGGCGGGCGGAGCCGCAGGCCATCGTCCAGCCCAGCGTGCCGTGGCCGGTGTTGAGGAACAGTTCAGGGTAGCGTGTGCGGCCGATCACCGGCGTGCCGTCCGGGGTCATCGGCCTGAGCCCGGTCCAGAACCTCGCACCTCGCGGCTCGCCGGCGCGCGGGAACAGGTCGCTGAGCGAGCGCTCCAGCGTGCGGCGGCGCGGCGCGCGCAGCCGGGCGCTGAAGCCGGCGAGCTCCGCCGTGCCGCCGACGCGTATGCGCTCGCCGAGCCGGGTGATCGCGACCTTGTAGGTCTCATCCATGATCGTCGAGCGCGGCGCCGCGGCCGCGTCTACGACCGGCAGGGTCAGCGAGTAGCCCTTGACCGGATAGACCGGGATGCGCAGGCCGAGCGGGCGCAGCAGCGCCGGCGAGTAGCTGCCGAGCGCCACCACGTAGGCGTCCGCCCGCTCGCGCCCGGCCGCGGTGCGGATGCCGCTGATGCGGGCGCCGTCGGTCTCGATCGCCTCGATCCTGACGCCGTGGCGGAACGCGACGCCGGCGGCGGCCGCGAGTGCGGCGAGGCGCTGGGTGAACAGGTGCGCGTCGCCGGTCTCGTCGCCTGGCAGACGCAGGCCGCCGCCGAACCCCGCCCTCGCCCCGCCGAGGCCAGGCTCGGCGTTGACGCAGCCGGCGGCGTCGAGCACCTCGTAGGCGACGCCGCTCGCCTCCAGCACGGCGGTGTCGGCGCCGACGTGGTCGAGCTGCTTGCTGGTGCGGAACAGCTGCAGGGTGCCGGCCTGCCTGCCGTCATAGGCGATGGCGGTCTCGTCTCGCAGCGCGATCAGCGTGTCGCGGCTGTACTCGGCGAGTGCGACCATGCGGCGCTTGTTGCGGCTGTAGGCGGCCTCGGTGCAGTTCGCCAGCATCGCCGCGAGCCAGGACCACAGGCGGGCGTCGGCGAGCGGCCAGAGCACCAGCGGACGATGGCGCATCGCCATCCAGCGCAGCGCCTTGAGCGGGATGCCGGGCGCCGCCCAAGGGGCGGAGTAGCCGGGCGAGATCTGGCCGGCATTGGCGAAGCTGGTCTCCATGCCGGCGGCGGGCTGGCGGTCCAGCACCGTCACCTCGTGGCCCTGACGCATCAGATACCAGGCGGTGGTGACGCCGATGACGCCGCTGCCCAGAACGATGACCTTCATGCGCTGGATCTCCCGGCGTCGGCATAGCCGGGCATCTGATCGTTGGCTGGCCGACAGGCAAGGCCAAGGGCTTCGCCTCACCGGCTGAGCAAAGACGGAGCCTCGGACGTCGATTTACTTGGTCCCCCTTCCATACCCGCGCCGTGCGGGTATTTTGGGTGCATGGACGACGTACCACGCAAGCCGACCCCGGCGGACTGGATCGAGGCGCTTGATCGCGCCGAGGCGGACGTCGCCGCCGGGCGCGTCGTGGATAGCGAGACACTCCATCGCGAGCTGCGCGCCGGGATCGAGGATGCGAGCCGGGTCGGCCGGGAGCGGGAGCGCGGCACGGGCGGGTGACGCTCTACTCGGCGCAGGCAGCCGAGCAGGTCCGCAGCCTGATCCGATTTTACGTCAGCAAGGGCCGCCCCGAGGCAGTGACGAACCTGCAGGACGCGCTCGCCAGGGCGGAACAGGGCATCGACCAGCAGACCGGACAGGACCTGTATGCCCCTCGCCCCTATCCTGCGCTCGGCCGCCCGGGCCTGAGATGGCTCAAGACCGGGCGCTACTGGATCAGCTACAGCGTCGCCACGCCGCCGGTAATCCATGCCGTTTTCCATGACAGCGCGGATATCCCGGCGCGACTCTAGGGCTGGTTTGCAAAGGGCCTTTCGGCCTGTGCCCGGCTTTTCCTTAAACCGCCGCCAGCGCATACGGGAACCGGTAGTCGTACGGTGACGGTAGCGGCGTGCCGAGCGCCTTGCGGTCGGCTGAGCGCAGCAGGCCGGCGATGAAGCTGTCGGGCGTCACGGCGCCGCGGCCGAGTGCCGGGCCGTAGTAGTTGGCGCTGAGCGGGTCGACCGGGCGGCCGAGCGCGTAGCGGAAGCCGGCGTCGACGAAGCGGGCGACGCCCATGGCGGCGCAGTTGGCCGCGAGGTTGAGGCAATCGAGCCGGGCGGCCACCTGCTCGTCCGTCCAGCAGGCGCCGCGCGACAGCAGCGCCTCGACGCTTAGTCGGTCCGGCGGGCGCTGCGACGGGACATTGCACTCGGCGGGCTCGGCGAGGCTCCCCCCGTCGGCATCGACCAGGCGCAGCGTGTGGCGTCCGGGCGGCGGCGGGACGGCGATGCGGGCGCGAAAACCGTAGTGACCGTGGCCGAGCCCGGCGCCGAGCACATCGGCGCGGAACTGGCTGGCTTCCGCCTCCGCCAGCACGGCTTCCCCGAGCAGGACGCGCACGATGGCGGGGGTTCGCGGGTCATGCCCGGTGGCCCAGCCGGTCACCAGCCCGTCCTCGGTCACGCTGTCGATGCTGCCGCGCGCCACCTGCGCTGTCCTCCCTTGCTGCATCGGCCCGCTGCATCAGCTCGGCTTGCCGGGTTCGCCGGCGCCATCCTATACCTCGCGGTCTGACAGTTGCGCCCGCGCAAGCGGTCGCTTGCGCCGATACCGCATTGGACCAGACCGTGCCAGATGCGCGCCCAACCCTGTTCGTCAGCACACCGACCACCCGGCTCGACTTTGCCGCCTCGGCGCTGCCGATCGAGCAGCACCGCGCCTTCCAGACGCTGTTCGGGTATGAGGGGCAGTTGGCCGGGCTCGTCGCCGGGCTGCGGCTCGCCGGCGTCGACTGCCTGTTCCTGCCGGCGCCGGAGCTGTTCAACCACCCAGTCTCGCTCAGGCCGCTCAGCCGCGCGGCGCCGGCGGGTTTTACGCATTTGCGGTTTGGCGCCGTGCGCTCGGCCCGGTTGCTGAAGGGTGCTGCGAACCTGTTCGTCGCCGGCGAGGATGCGGCGGTGCCGGCGATCGATCTCGGGCGCCATCCGTTCGGCGCCGGCAACCGCTTGCCGCAGGGGGTGACCGGCGTGCTCACTTACGGCCGGCGGCGGGAGTTGCTGCGCGACGCCGCGGGCGTGGTGATCGCCGGCCGCATGCTGCCCGAGGAGGCGGTCGGCGCCGACCTCGACCTCGCGCCGGGCGCGGCCGCGTCCGACGCATGGC
>CAXTSD010000318.1:0-3335 GCA_964246775.1 uncultured Acetobacteraceae bacterium
GACTTCAAGCTACCGCTCGCCCGACGCACGTTGTGCGCGGTGCTGACGGAGACGACCCGGAGCTGAGCGGGGGGGGGCTGAGCGGGGGAGCTGAGGCGATGACCATCGACATGACCGGGCCGGTCGGCCGCAACCTGCTCGACACGACGGCGGGCGGCCTGGTCGGCAAGCCGCTCGACCGGGTCGACGGCCCGCTCAAGGTGACCGGGCGCGCCGTCTACGCCTACGAGACGCGCCTCGATGCGCCGGCGCTGTACGGCTACGCCGTCATCGCCCCGATCGGCAAGGGCCGAATCCTGTCGATCGACAGCGCCGCGGCGCGGCGCTCGCCGGGCGTGGCACTGGTGCTGACGCATGAGAACGCCGGCAGGCAGGGCAGCGGCAACCATCGCGAGGCCTGCGCCGTGCTGACGAGCCCGGCGGTCGAGCATTACGGCCAGCCTGTCGCCCTCGTCGTCGCCGACAGCTTTGAGCGCGCCCGGGCGGCCGCCTACCGGCTGCGCATCGAGTATGCCGAGACGCCGGGCGACTACGAGCTCACCCGCGGCGGCCCCGCCGGCAGGACGCCGGAGCACGCCCAGACCCCGGCCGACACCGCGGTAGGCGACTTTTCCGGCGCCTTCGCCGCCGCCCCGGTGCAGCTCGACGCCACCTACACGACGCCGCTGCAGAGCCACGCGATGATGGAGCCGCACGCGACCCTCGCCGTCTGGCAGGGCGAGCGGGTGACGCTCTACACCTCGAACCAGATGCTCAACCGCGGCGTGAAATCGGTCGCCAGGACCTTGCGTATCCCGCCTGGCAACATCCGCCTGGTCAGCCACTATGTCGGCGGCGGCTTCGGATCAAAGCTCTGGGTCAACGCCGACGCGACGCTCGCCGCCCTCGCCGCGAGGCAGCTCGACCGTCCGGTGAAGGTCGCGCTCACCCGCCAGCAGGTGTTCCACGTCACCACCCACCGCTCCGACACCGTGCAGCGACTGCGCATCGGCGCCGGCCGCGACGGTTGCATCACCGCGATCGGCCACGACGTGCTGTCGGGCAATCTGGCGAGCGAGCAGGATTACGAGGGTGCCGCGAACCAGACGCGCACGCTCTATGCCGGCGCCAACCGGCAGACCCGCCACCGCCTCAAGGCGCTCGACGTGCCGGTCGCCTCGGCGATGCGCGCACCCGGCGAGGCGGTCGGGCTGCTCGCCCTCGAATGCGCGATGGACGAGCTGGCGGAGACGCTTCGCCTCGACCCGATCGAGCTGCGCATCCGCAACGAGCCGTCCGAGGATCCGGAAAAGCACATCCCGTATTCGACCCGCAACCTGATCCCCTGCCTGCGCGCCGGCGCCGAGCGCTTCGGCTGGCAGCAGCGGCGGCGACCCGGCGAGCGTCAGGACGGGCGCTGGCTCGTCGGCATGGGCGTCGCCGCGGCGACCAGGCAGAACCCGCTGCAGCCCTCGAAGGCGACGGCCCGGCTCGACGCCGACGGCACGCTCACCGTGCGCACCGCGATGACCGACATCGGCACCGGCAGCTACACCATACTGACCCAGATCGCCGGCGAGGCGCTGGGCCTGCCGCCCGAGCGGATCAGGATGCTGCTCGGCGACACCGACTATCCGGCCGCCTGCGGCTCCGGCGGCTCGTTCGGCGCCGGCAGCTCCGGCTCGGCGGTGTTCGACGCCTGCGTCAACCTGCGCGCCAAGCTGGCCGCGGCCGCCGGCATGGGCACCGAGGCCGAGTTCAGCGACGGCGCGATCCGCTCGGCCGGCCGCGCGACGCCGCTCGCGGGTCTTGCCGGCGCCGGCGGCATCGAGGCGGACGGCGAGATCAAGCCCGGCGACATGGCGAAGAAGTTCTCGCAGCAATCCTACGGCGCGCATTTCGCCGAGGTCGGCGTCGATCGCGATACCGGCGAGATCCGGCTGCGCCGCATGCTCGGCGTGTTCACCGCCGGGCGCATACTGAACGCCAAGACGGCGCGCTCGCAGGCGATCGGCGGCATGATCTTCGGCGTCGGCGCGGCGCTCGAGGAGCAGGTCGAGATGGACCCGCGCTTTGGTTGCTACGTCAATCACGACCTCGCCGAGTATCACGTGCCGGTGCATGCCGACGTGCCGCATGTCGACGCGTTCTTCCTGCCCGAGATCGACGACAAGACCAATCCGCTGAAGAGCAAGGGCGTCGGCGAGCTCGGCATCTGCGGCGCCGGCGCCGCGATCGCCAACGCGGTCTACAACGCCTGCGGCGTGCGCATCCGCGACTACCCGCTGACCCTCGACAAGGTGCTGTCCCGCCTGCCGCTGCGCAGCTGAGGGCGGGTGGTACTCTCTGATTTGATAGGCCGATTCACCTGACGCTCGGGTAGTGAGCCTCAGGTTCGGACCATTAGTCCGGGAATGGATTGCTGCCTGGTGCTTGAACAGGTGCTGTCGCGACCGTCCAGCCGTCGTTCATCAGGACCATGGGCATCGAAGCGGGGGTCGGGGAGGCCTGGTTCAGCTCGCTGCGGAACGCCTTCTGGATGTCGGGAGCAGTGGTCCAGGAGTCGTAGTCGGTGTGCATGGTGAGGTTAACCATCGAAATCTTGCTGCCTCCCTGCACAACCGGGTCGGTGAAGGATGCCACCTCATCGATATGTAAATGACCGGCACAGAAGCCGGCAGGCGACCCTGGCCCTAGAGCGTTGGGAGGCTTCCACAGCGCTCTACCCTTGTCCGTCAACGCGAATTCCGCGGACACCTGCCTATTGCGGAACATGTCCAGGGTCGTTGTCTGGGGTCCCTGATTGAGCAGTCCTGCCGCCGTCAACGCGGCGAAGCGAGGCTCGTTGGGGTCCGGCATCGGGGCGATACGCACACTGACGGGGAACGTCACCGGGGATGTGCCGAACAGATCCAGGGACGTCTGCATGGCGGTGGTCAACATCGCGCACCTGCTGGCGAAGAAAGCTTCCAAACCTTTTTTGAAGTTATCCTTGGTGGCCGCTTTTGGGTCGCTGCAGCCCCCGATCGCAAGCACGATCGAGACTGTCGCAACAAGAAGCGGGCGTCCCGTGTTGGCTTGTCCATCCGGCTGTAGTGGGCAAAGACAGCGCGGGATCACCGGGTGTTCCTTCATGCTGTGCTGACGTGGCGCCATCGAAATAGTTCGCGTGCTGCGTCGGCACCCACACATATGCGCCATCGCGCCAGACGTAAACGCCTGCGACGAGCGCTGCCGACTGGGTCCGGCGTAGCCTTGTCTCGGGCGATCAGGCGCTAGCCAGGCATCGACAGATAGGCCGCCAGCAGCGTGATGCCCATTACCGCCAGCGTCGCGTGCAGCCCTAGGGCGAGCAC
>CAXTSD010000319.1:0-3334 GCA_964246775.1 uncultured Acetobacteraceae bacterium
CAGCGTCGGCGCGTCCGGGCCAGGAACGCGCGGGTCGGCGCGCAGGTCGGCGCCGCGCGACGCGCTGCCGGTATCGCGGTTCTCCAGGCGCACGCAGCGCGCGCCGGCCTGACGCGCCTCGATCAGCCCGTCGCTCACCATCTCCTCGATCGAGCGCACGAGGTCGCGGGCGCTGGCACCCTGGCCGAGCCGGTCCTGCTTCTGCATCACCTCGAACAGCAGCTCCGGATCGATGCCGCCGGACGCGATGTCGAGACCGTAGCTGGCGATCATCGCCTCGATCTCGAGGGCGGCGACGCGGGCGACGTCGAGCCCGGCGAGGCCGCGGAAGACGAAGATGCGGTCGAGCCGGTTCAGCACCTCGGGCGCGAAGCCGGCCAGGCGCAGCGCCTCGACCGAGGCGCTCCGCATCGCTTCCGGGTCGGCGGCGTGGCGCTCGGCGATCTCGCCCAGCGCTTCGGTCGCGATGTTCGAGGTCAGCATGAAGATCGCCCGCGTGGTGCCGATCTGGGCGCCGTTGCTGGCCTCCGTCACGTGGCCGTCATTCCAGGCGGAGAGAAACTTCTTGAACACGTCGGGATGCGCCTTCTCGATCTCGTCGAGCAGCACCACCGCGTCCGGCGTCTCCTTCAGCCCGCCGGTCAGCTTGCCGTAGCTGTCGGAGCCGACATAGCCCTTCGGCGAGCCGAACAGCTGGGTCGCCGCGTGCGGCGAGGACATCTGCGTCATGTCGAAATGCAGCAGCTTGCGGTTCAGCGCCACCGCCAGGCGCTTTGCCAGATACGTCTTGCCGGTCCCCGGCGGACCGGCGAGCAGGAAGATGCCGACCGGCTTGCCGCGCACCTGCAAGGCGAGGCGTCGGCGCAGCTGCTGGGCGATGTCCTCGCAGACCTGATCCTGCCCGATCACCTGCGCCCGCAGCGTCGCGGCGAGCGCGACCGCGTCGATCACCGTCGCCTTTTCCTGCCTGGCGAGCAGTGCCTCGAGCGCGGTGCGGTTGGTCAGCCGGCTCAGCACGTCCATCACCCACCCCCGCTTCCTCGCCCGAAGCCGCCCGGGCGGCGCCCGGCGCTGAGCCACGCTCGCCCGCCATTCATAGCCGATCCCGGCGACGACGAGCGACCAGCACAGCGCGGCGGCGGCGATGTAGAGCGCGCCGAGCCGCGTCAGCCAGGCGAGCATGCCATGCAGGAGCGACGCTGGCGACAGATGCAGTTGCGCGAGGAGCTGCAGCGTCGCCAGGCTGAAGAACGCCAGCATCATCACCGGCATCAGCCGGGTCGCCCAGGACGCAAGGCCCTTCATCGGCCGGCTCTCATTGCGCAATGACCCCGACCTGCAGGACCTGCCCGGCCGGCAGATCCGGCAGCCGCACCGGGCCGCTCAGCGTGATGGCGCCGATGCCGACGCTCTCGGCGCCCGCCGCCTCGAACGTCACCGTGCCGACGCGGCTGATCGGCAGGGTCACGATCATCGGCTGGCGCGTCAGATGCACCAGCCTCGTATAGCCGCCGGCGCTGACCTGCACCGCACGGCCGAGCCCGGCGATGCCCGCCATCGGGCCGGCGTCGAACAGCGGCAGCTGCACCAGCCGGAGCTTCTGCTGCTCGATCGCGGCTTTGAGCGAGGCGAGGTCGTTACTCGACAGCTGCATCGCCGCCATCGCCTGCGTCGCTTCACCGTGCCCGCCCAGCAGTTTCAGCTCGACCAGGCCTTTCGCCCGCTCGGCCGAGGCGAGCTGCTCGGCGACGCCTGCGGCCGGACCGGCGAGCGTCGGCGCCACCGCCATCAGCGAACTGTTGAAGCGCACCCACAGGCCGGCGAGTAGGCTCGCCGCCAGCGCCGCGTAAAGGATTGCGCTGAGGGCGACGGCGCCGCGCCCGGCCGGCACTATCGGTTCCGCATCGGCTTCCGGGCGCAGCCTGTCCATGCTGTGCATCAGAGCGAAGCGGGCGCTGCAATGCAACCGGCGTCATTCGGCCAGGATCGGTTTCCAGGGTCGGGTTGCAGGACCGGTTTCGGTTTGCCTGCGCGCGCTTGGCAACCACGCGGGCGGACTTACACTCGGGCACATGGACAAGCCCGATATACGCGACCGCTGCGAGCGCGCGCTCTGCGGCCATCGCCGCCGCAGCGTGCGCGAACACCTCGCCGCCCTGGCCGCCTCGCCGGTCGCCAACCTGCCGCCGGACGTCTACGGCGAGGGTGAGGCGATCGGGTCGCTCGAGGCGGAGGTCGCAACGCTGCTCGGCCATCCGGCGGCGGTGTTCATGGCCAAGGGCGTCGTCGCCCAGCAGGCGGCGCTGCGCTGCTGGACGGAGCGCTGCGGCCGGCGCAACGTCGCGCTGCATCCGAAGAGCCACATCGATGCGGACGAGCGCTCCGCCTATGAGCGGCTGCACGGCCTCCACGGCGTCCGGCTCGGCCGCGACCACGCGCCGTTCACCGCCGCTGATCTGGCCGGCTGCGGCGAGGTGCTGGGCGCGGTGAGCGTCGAGCTGCCGCTCAGACGCGCCGGGTTCAAGCTGCCCGACTGGGACGAGCTCGCCGCCATCTCCGAATGGTGCAGGAGCGAGGGCGTGAGGCTGCATCTCGACGGGGCACGGCTGTGGGAGGCGCAGCCCTATTACGACCGCACGCTGGCGGAGATCGCGTCGCTGGCGGACAGCGTCTATGTCTCTTTCTACAAGGGGCTCGGCGGGCTGGGCGGCGCTGCACTCGCCGGCCCTGCCGCGTTCATCGCCGAGGCGCGAACCTGGCAGGCCCGGCACGCCGGCCCGCTGATGACCGCGTTCCCGTTCGTCATCAGCGCCAGCGAGGGTTTGCATCATCACCTGCCGCGCATGGCCGGCTATTACCGCCGGGCGCGGCACCTCGCGGCCGCTCTCGGCGAGCTGCCGGGCGTCGTGGTCGCGCCGTCGCCGCCGCAGAGCAACGCCTTCCAGCTCTTTCTGCCGGCGGCCGCCGCGACGCTTGAGGCCGCGCATCTGCGGCTTGCCGAGGCAAGCGGCGTCTGGCTGTTCGGCCGCTTCGCCGAGACCATGGTGCCGGATCTCTCGATGACGGAGGTCGCTATCGGCGACGCGGCGGAGGATTTGCGCGACGACGAAGTGACAGCGCTGGTCGCGCAACTGCTCGACGCGGCAGGCGTGCCTTAAAAAGCGGTTCTTTTTCGAGAAAAAGAACCAAAAAGCTTTTATCTTATTAGCAAAAGTTTTTGGCTACTTTTTTTCAAAAAAGTAGGCCTTGCTTTCTGCCAGCGCGCGCCGCACCGCGGCCAGCGCCTCGTCCGCCTTGGCCGCGTCCGGTCCGCCCGCCTGGGCGAGGTCGGGCC
>CAXTSD010000320.1:0-3325 GCA_964246775.1 uncultured Acetobacteraceae bacterium
GCCCTGGCCTTTGCTTCCCTCAACCTAAATGCTACCCGGTCCGCCCATGACAGCCCCCTTCCCGGCCGCCGATCTTGCGCCTGAGGTCACGCAGCCTCTGATCATGGCGCTGCCGAAGGGGCGCATCCTCAAGGAGTGCGCGCCGCTGCTCGCCGCGGTCGGGATCGAGCCGGCGGCCGACTATCAGGACGAGGACAGCCGGCGGCTGCGGTTTCCGACCAACCATGCCCGGCTCGACGTGGTGCGGGTGCGGCCGTTCGACGTCGCGACTATTGTCGCCTTCGGCGCGGCGCAGATCGGCATCTGCGGCGCCGACGTGCTGATGGAGTTCGACTATTCGGAGATCTATGCGCCGCTTGATCTCGATATCGGGCATTGCCGGGTTTCGGTCGCCGCACCGATCGACGCCGACGCAAACGACGACCCGTCGCGCTGGTCGCAGGTGCGGGTCGCGACGAAGTATCCGAACATCGCGCGCCGGCACTACGCGCAGCGCGGCGTGCATGCCGAGGTCGTGCACCTGACCGGCGCGATGGAGCTCGCACCCGGGCTTGGATTGTCGCGGCTGATCATCGACCTGGTGCAGACCGGATCGACGCTGCGGGCGAACGGGCTGCGCGAGACCGAGGTGATCGCCGCCGTCACCTCGCGGCTGATCGTCAACCGCACCGCGCTCAAGACGCAGCCGGAGCTGGTGGGCGGCTGGATCGCGCGGTTTGCCGAGGCGGTGTTGCGGCGCGCCGCATGAGGCGGCTCGCCACCTCCGACGCCGGCTTCGAGGCCGAATTCGCCGCCTTGCTGGCCGGCTCGCGCTCGGCGACGACGCGGGTCGATGCGGTGGTGCGCGACATCATCGAGCAGGTGCGGAACGGCGGCGACTTGGCGTTGTGCCGGCTGACCACGCGGTTCGACCAGGTGAGCCTGACGCCCGAGCGGCTGCGCCTGAGCGCCGACGAGATCGACGCCGGGGCGGCGAGCGTGCCGCCGGAGTTGCGCGACGCGCTCGATCTCGCGGCGGGGCGGATCGAGGCGTTCCACCGGCTGCAGCTGCCCGCCGACATCGAGACCGTGGACGCGGCCGGCCTGCGCCTTGGTTTGCGCTGGACGGCGCTTGACGCGGTCGGGCTGTACGTGCCTGGCGGCAAGGCGGCCTATCCCTCCTCGGTGCTGATGAACGCGATACCGGCGCGGGTCGCCGGCGTCGCGCGGCTCGCCATGTGCGTGCCTTGTCCGGGCGGGGCGCTGAACCCGCTGGTGCTGGCGGCGGCGCGTCGGGCGGGGGTCTCCGAAATCTACCGCATCGGCGGCGCGCAGGCGGTGGCGGCGCTCGCCTACGGCACCGAGAGCGTGCCGGCGGTCGACCGCATCGTCGGGCCGGGCAACGCCTACGTCGCCGAGGCGAAGCGGCAGGTGTTCGGCGCCGTCGGCATCGACGCCATCGCCGGGCCGTCCGAGGTGGTGGTGCTGGCGGATGCCGGCAACGACCCGCGGCAGGTCGCGGTCGACCTGCTGGCGCAGGCGGAGCACGACGAGGCGGCGCAGGCGATACTGATCACCGACGACGCGGCGTTTGCCGACCGGGTGGCGGCGGCGGTGGCGGCCGAGCTGCCCGGGCTGGCGCGCGGCGCCATCGCCGGGGCGAGCTGGCGCGAGCACGGTGCCGCGATCGTCGTCGCCGATTGGGGGCAGGCGGTGCGGCTGGTGAACCGCATCGCGCCGGAGCACCTGCAGATAATGACGCCCGACCCCGGCGCGCTGTTCGCGCGCATCCGGCACGCCGGGGCGGCGTTCCTCGGCCGGCATTGCCCGGAGGCGGTGGGCGACTACGTCGCCGGGCCGAATCACGTGCTGCCGACCGGCGGCACGGCGCGCTTCGCCTCCGGCCTGTCGGTGTTCGATTTTTTGAAGCGCACGACCTGGGTGCAGGCGGACGCGGCGGCGCTCGGCCGGATCGGGCCGGCGGCGGTCGCCCTGGCCGAGGCGGAAGGCTTGCAGGCGCATGCGCGCAGCATCGCGCTGCGGCTCGGCCGGTAGCTCGGTTCAGCCGCCCGCCTCGCCGGCGCGCTTGACCCCAGGCGCTTGACCCCAGGCGCTTGACCAGAGGCGCTTGACCACAGGCGCTTGACCACAGGCGGGCGCGTGCTCATGTTCCCGCGCCGAGCGGCATCCGAGCGGCATCGGACGACGCAACCAGCCAGAGGTGGAATGTCCAAGGAAGACATGATCGAGTTCAGCGGCACCGTCACGGAGCTGCTGCCGAACGCGATGTTCCGCGTGAAGCTGGACAATGAACATCAGATCCTCGCCCATACCAGCGGCAAGATGCGCAAGAACCGCATCCGCGTGCTCGCCGGCGACCGGGTCAACGTCGAGATGACGCCTTACGACCTGACCAAGGGACGGATCACGTTCCGCTTCAAGTAGCGTCGTCAGCCCCCAGCGCCACGCGGAGCGCGGCCGCATGAGGCTGGTGCTGGCCTCGGCGAGCCCGCGACGCCTCGCCTTGCTGGCGCAGATCGGCGTCACGCCCGACCGCGTCGTCTCGCCCGAAATCGACGAGCGGGTACGGCCGGGCGAGCTGCCGCGTCCGCACGCCGAGCGCCTGGCGCGCGAGAAGGCGGCGGCCTGCGACTGCGCGGATGCGTGGGTGCTGGCGGCCGATACCGTGGTCGCCTGCGGCCGGCGCATCCTGCCGAAGGCGGAGACCGAGGAGCAGGCGCAAGCGTGCCTCGCGCTGCTGTCGGGGCGACGGCACCGGGTGCTGACGGCGGTGGTGCTGCTCGGCGACGGACGGCTGTCGTCGCGGCTGTCCGAAAGCGTCGTCGGGTTTGCGCGGCTGCACGCCTCCGAGCAGGCCAGCTACGTCGCCTGCGGCGAGTGGCGCGGCAAGGCTGGCGGCTACGCGATCCAGGGTGTGGCCGGACGGTTCGTGCGCTTTCTCTCCGGCAGCTACTCCGGGGTGGTCGGGCTGCCGCTGTTCGAGACCGCGCAGCTGCTGCGCGGACGCGGCTTTCCGCTGCCGTGAGCGCGGCGCCGGCTCGCCTGCTCGTCGCCACCAGCCCTGGCGAGCAGCGTGTGGCGCTCGAGCGGGATGGCAGGCTGCAGGACTATGCGATCTGGCGGCCAGGGGCGCCGGACGGGGTGGACGAGCGGCATGTCGGGCGGATCGTCGCCCGCGTGCCGGCGATGGCCGGCGCCTTTGTCCTGTTGCGCGGCGATGCGACAGGCTTCCTGCCGGACAGCGCCGGCGCGCGCGGGCGCGGGGTCGGCGACCACCTGGTCGTGCGGATCACCCGCGCCGCGCAGGGCGGCAAGGGTCCGCGCC
>CAXTSD010000321.1:0-3301 GCA_964246775.1 uncultured Acetobacteraceae bacterium
CCCCAACGCGACGAGCCGGGCGAGACGCGCGCCGAGCATCGCCGCGCGCTCCGGCTCCACCGCCATCTGGCGCTGCGGCGTCGCCTCGCCTGCGCTCGCGCCACGCCTGCCGCCGAACGTCATCGGCCAGATCGCGCCGTCGAGCTCAGGCAGCGCCACCATCATCGCCGCCTCGACCGGCAGCAGCCCGCGCGCATCGCCCCGCCACTGGTCGAGCGTCTGGAACTCGACCGGGTGTGCCGCGACATACGGCACGTCGAGCCGGGCCAGCAGCGTCTCGGCCGCTTTCGCATCGTTGTAGGCGGGACCGCCGACAAGTGAAAACCCGGTGAGCGAGACCAGGGCGTCGATCACCGGCCGTCCGTCCTCGACGAAGAAGCGCTCGATCGCCGGGCGCGCGTCAAGCCCGGCGGCGAACGCCGGGATGACCGACAGGCCGCGCGCCTCGAGTGCGGCGATCACGCCGTCGTAGTGCGCGGCGTTGCCGGACAGCACGTAGGAGCGCATCAGCAGCAGGCCGACGGTGCCGGCGTCGCCGACGCGCGGCAGGCGCGCGCGATCCTCGGCGACACCGCCGGGCAGGCGCGGATGATACAGGCCGACATCGGGATATTCGATCGGCGGCGCGGCACTCAGCGTGCCGGCGAGCGGCCCGCGCTCGCCCACCGCGTAGCGGCCGACCAGCATGCGCACCAGGCTCGCGAGGTTGGCCTCGCAGCCGGCGAGCCAGTACTGCATCGCCAGGAAGTAGCAGCGCGCGTCCTGGGCGCTGCCGGGGATGAAGCGCAGCAGCCTGGGCAGCCGGCGCAGCATGCGCATCTGCTCGCGACCGCTCGCCGGCCCGGTCTTGCCGCGGCCGCCGCGCAGTCGCTTCAGCACGCCGAGCACGCCGCCCGGCTGCCCCGCCATCGAGAAGCCGCCGAGCCGGGTCAGCCGCACGATCTCGCTTGCCGCCATGCAGCCGAGCATGGCGTCGCACGCATCGCGACGCGCCGCCAGTGCCGGATACACGGCGTCGACGTGCTCGCCGAGAAACAGCATCGTCGCGATGATGATGTCGCCGCGCGCGATGTCGGCGTGGCAGGCGGCGAGTGCCGCGTCGTCCGTGCCCCACTCGTCGGCGGCGTGCACGACGAGCTCGAGGCCGGGGATGTCGCGTCGCAGCGACTCGCGCGCGCCCGACGCGGCGCCGGCGAGATGGCTGTCCATCGTCACGATGACGACGCGAACCGGCACTACGGCGACCGGGTCAGCGCGCATGATGGGCTTTCGCCTCGTACAGCGTCTGCACGGTGATCACCGGCACGCCTTGGGCGCGCGCGAACGCCTCGGTGTTGCGCCTCGCGCGGCCGCGCACGAAGGCCGGCACGCGCCGCAATTCGCGCTCCGCCTCGACGGCCCAGCTCGTGCCGGCCCCGCTGGTGGCAGCGCCGTCCGCGGTCTCAACCGGTGTCGGCGAGGCGCCGAGATGCGAGGGCGCCGCGCCCGGGAAGAATTCGCGATCATCGCGAAACATGCCGAGCAGGTGCTCCTCGAGGCCCATCATCAGCGGGTGCACCCAGCTGTCGAACAGCACGTTGGCGCCCTCGAACCCCATCTGCGGCGAGTGGCGGGCGGGAAAGTCCTGCACGTGCACCGGCGCCGAGATCACCGCGCACGGGATCGACAGGCGTTTGGCGACATGGCGCTCCATCTGGGTGCCGAGCACGAGGTCGGGTTGCAATTCGGCGATCCGCGCCTCGACCTCGAGATAGTCGTCGGTGATCAGCGCCTCGAGCCCGTGCGAGGCCGCCGCGGCGCGCAGCTCGCGGCCGAACTCGCGGCTGTAGCTGCCCAGACCGACGACGGCAAAGCCGAGCTCGCCGGCGGCGAGACGGGCGGCGGCGATCGCGTGCGTCGCGTCGCCGAAGATGAACACGCGCTTGCCGGTGAGATAGGTCGCGTCGACCGAGCGCGAGAACCACGGCAAGTTGCACGCGCTTTCGCGTGACGGCAAGTTGCACGCGCGATCGATGCCTGTCGCATCAATGCCGGCGAGCTCGGCCAGTTCGGCGACAAATGCGCGCGTCGCGGCGACGCCGATCGGCACCGTTTGCGTCGATTTCTGGCCGAAACGTTTCTCGAGATAGCGCGCCGCGGTGCCGGCGATCTCGGGATACAGCACGACGTTGAAATCCGCCTCGCCGAGCCGCGCGAGCCCGGCCGACCTCGCGCCGAGCGGGGCCGTGACGTTGACCGCGATGCCGAGGCTCTCGATCAGCCCGACGACTTCGCGCACGTCGTCGCGGTGGCGAAAGCCGAGCGCCGTCGCGCCGAGCACGTTGCAGCGCGGCCCCGGCGCGGCGCGCGTACGAGGCTCCCGCGCGCACGCCCTGACCAGGGCGTAGAAAGTTTCCGCCGCCGCCCAGTTCTCCTTGCGCTGATACGACGGCAGGTCGAGCGCCACCACCGGTATCGGCAGGTCGAGTGCCCGCGCGAGCCCGCCCGGGTCGTCCTGGATCAGCTCGCCGGTGCAGCTCGCGCCGACCAGCATCACCTCGGGGCGGAAGCGCTCGTAGGCATCTCTGACCGCGGTCTTGAACAGCCCGGCGGTGTCGCCGCCGAGGTCGCGGGCCTCGAACGTCGTGTAGGTCACGGGCGGCCGCGTCTCCGACCGCTCGATCATGGTGAACAGCAGGTCGGCATAGGTGTCGCCCTGCGGCGCGTGCAGCACGTAGTGCACGCCGCGCATCGCGCAGGCGACGCGCATCGCGCCCACATGCGTCGGCCCCTCATAGGTCCAGAGCGTGAGCTGCATCGCGCTTACACCGGCTGCACGAGCGGCGCGCGCGCCGGCAGCGCGTCTGCGAGCAGCGCCCGCCGGGCGAGCGGGCGGGCGAACAGCGCGGCGAGGTCGCCGGCCTGCTCGTAGCCGTGCACCGGGCTGAACAGCCGCTCGATCGACCACGTGGTGGCGATGCCCTCGGCCTCCAGCGGATTGGCGAGCCCCAGGCCGCAGACCACGAGGTCGGGGCGCGAAGCGCGGCAGCGGTCGAGCTGGCGGTCGACGTCCTGGCCCTCGCTGAGCAGCGTGCCGCGAGGCAGCATGGCGAGCTCCTCGGCCATCAGCTGGCGGTGCAGATAGGGCGTTCCGACCTCGAGCAGCCGCATGCCGAGCTCGCGCGACAGGAAGCGGGCGAACGGGATTTCAAGCTGCGAATCCGGAAACAGGAACACCGAGCGCCCGGCGAGCAAGTCGCGGTGGCGAGCAACGGCGGCGCGGGCGCGCGCGCGGCCTGGCGCGAGCACGCCGTCGAGGTGG
>CAXTSD010000322.1:0-3240 GCA_964246775.1 uncultured Acetobacteraceae bacterium
GTCCAGGTTATCCCTGAGGCAGGCATCCACCTTCTCCTGCACCTCCACCAGGGTCGGGGACCCCTGGACCGCCACTTTCGCGCGAGAGACTGGTTTTCGGAGCTTACCGGGCGATGTACTATCGCGCTCGTGACGCCGACCCGACCAGATGCATCTCCGGCCGCCATCGACGCTTTCATCGCGCGATGGGCGAAAGCGGAACAGGCGGAGCGCACCAACGCGCCGCCGTTCCTGATCGAGCTTTGCGACATCCTCGGCGTCGCGCCGCCGCCGCCGGCCCAGGGCGGCCTCGGCGCCTACCGCTTCGAGCGCAGCGTCACCCACCGCGAGGCTGACGCGCGCGAGACCACCCGGCGCATCGACCTCTATCGCCGCGACTGCTTCATCCTGGAGGCCAAGCAGGGCGCCAACAGCGTGCCGCAACGCGAACTCCTGTTGCAGAGTGAAACCACCCGCCGCCAGGCGGTGCGCAACTCGGCCGGCTGGTCGCAGCACATGCTGAACGCCCGCGGCCAGGCCGAAGGCTACGTGCGCGACCTGCCGACCGACGAGGCCGCCCCGCCCTTCCTCATCGTCTGCGACATCGGCTTCTGCTTCGACATCTACGCCGATTTTTCCGCCACCGGCCGCAACTACACCCAGTTCCCCGACCGCACCGGCTTCCGGCTCTATCTGACCGACCTGGCGAACCCGGACATCCGCGCCCGTCTGGTCGCCATCTGGCAGGACCCGCAAAGCCTCGATCCCGCCCACCGCCGCACCGAGGTCACCCGCGAGATCGCCTCATCCCTGGCGAAACTCGCGCGCGCCCTCGAAGCCCGCCACCCGGCGGACACCGTCGCCTTCTTCCTGATGCGCTGCCTGTTCTGCATGTTCGCCCAATCGGTCGAGTTGCTGCCCAGCGCCAGCTTCACCGACATCCTGCAGCGCTGCCGCGGCGCCCCGGAGAAATTCGTCGGCCTGGTCGGCGAGCTCTGGCGGCAGATGAATACCGGCGGCTTCTCCGCCGCCGCCGAAGCCACCATCCGCCGCTTCAACGGCGGCCTCTACGCGCCCGGACGCCACGGCGCCGAGCCGCTCGCCGTCACCGCCGACGAGATCGCGCTGCTGATCATCGCCGCCAAGCGCGACTGGGCCGATGTCGATCCGGCGATCTTCGGCACCCTGCTCGAGAACGCGCTGACCGCCCGCCAGCGCGGCCAGCTTGGCGCCCACTTCACCCCGCGCGCCTTTGTCGAGCGCCTGGTGCTGCCGACGGTGATGGAGCCGCTGCGCGCCGAGTGGGACGCCTTCAAGGCCGCGTCCTGCACCCGTCTGCAGGCCGGCGACACGCCGGGGGCGGCCAGGCTGCTGCGCGACTTTCATGCGAGACTGTGTGCGGTGCGGGTGCTCGATCCCGCCTGCGGCACCGGCAACTTTCTTTACGTGACGATGGAGATGATGAAGCGCCTGGAAGGCGAGGTGCTCGACGCGCTGGCCAACCTCGTGCCCGGCGAGGGCGACCGCCTGGCGCTCGCCGGCGCCAGCGTCGACCCGCACCAGTTCCTCGGCCTGGAGAAGAATGTTCGTGCCGTCCCGGTCGCCGAGCTGGTGCTGTGGATCGGCTACCTGCAATGGCATTTCCGCACCGTCGGCGCCGCCCCGCCGGCGGAGCCGATCCTGCGCGATTTTCGCAACATCCGGCACGCCGACGCGCTGCTCACCTGCGATGACGAGATGCCGTTGCGTGACGCGAACGGACGGCTGGTGACGCGCTGGGACGGCGTGAGCGTGAAGCCGCACCCGGTCACCGGCGAGCCGGTGCCCGACGAGGCGGCGCGCGTCGAGGTGACGCGGCTGCTGCGGCCCAGGATGACGGACTGGCCGGAGGCGGATTTCATCGTCGGCAACCCGCCGTTCATCGCCGGCAAGGACATGCGGGCCGAATTGGGCGAGGGTTACGCCACCGCGTTGTGGCAGGCGTACCGGAAGGTGCCGCAATCGGCCGACATCGCGCTGTTCTTCTGGTGGAAGGCGGCGCAGGCGCTGCTCATGAACAAGGCCGTCACGCGGCGGTTCGGCTTCATCACCTCGAACAGCATACGCCAGACCTTCTGCCGGCGCGTGATCGCCGAGGCGATGGGCGCCAAGCGCCCGTTGCGGCTGGTGTTCGCCATTCCTGACCACCCTTGGTCAGACGCTAGCGGCGCCGCCGCGGTGCGCATCGCGATGACGGTCGCCGAGCGGGTCAGCAAGACCGGCAAGGTCGGCGGCGTGCTGCAGCGCGTGGTCGCCGAGCGGACGACGGTTGCCAACGTGCCGGAGGTGACGCTTTCCGTTGCGGAAGCCCGCATCAACGCCGACCTCTCCATTGGCGCTGACCCGGATCAGGCCCTGCCTCTACGCGCCAACGAACGCATCAGCAGTCCGGGCATGAAGCTGCACGGGGCAGGTTTCATCGTCACGCCGACGCAGGCGGCAGGCCTGGGCCTCGGCCGCGTAACGGGACTGGAACGCCACATCCGTCCCTACCTCAACGGCCGCGACCTGACCCAGCGCAGCCGGGGCGCGATGGTTATCGACCTCGACGGATTATCTGAAGCTCAAGTTCGCGCCAAGTTCCCTGAAACCTATCAGCACATCCTTCTCCGAGTGAAACCGGAGCGGGAGCAGAACAATGAGCCTTATCGGCGGATCAATTGGTGGCTTTTTGGAAGAAATAACAGCCTTTTACGAGCTGCGACTGGCGGCTTGTCACGCTACATCGCCACCGTCGAAACCGCGAAACACCGTCCGTTCTGTTTCCTGCCGGCCTCGGTCATCCCGGACAACATGCTGGTCTGCATCGCCACCGACGACGCATACCACCTCGGCGTCCTCTCATCGCGCATCCACGTCGCCTGGGCACTCGCCGCCGGCGGCACGCTCGAAGACCGACCACGCTACAACAAGACCCGCTGCTTCGACCCCTTCCCCTTCCCGGATGCCTCGCCCGCACAGCGCGTCGCCATCGCCGCGCTGGCGGAAGAGCTCGACGCCCTGCGGCGCACCCGCCTCGACGCCAACCCCGCCCTCACGATGACCGGCCTCTACAACGTGCTCGAAGCCCTGCGCGCCGACCGTCCGCTCGGCGAGCCCGAGCGCGCCATCCACGACCTCGGCCACGTCTCGATCCTGCGTCGCCTGCACGACGACCTCGACGCCGCCGTCGCCGCCGCCTACGGTTTTTCGCACGATCTGCCGGCCGCCGACATCGTCGCC
>CAXTSD010000323.1:0-3233 GCA_964246775.1 uncultured Acetobacteraceae bacterium
CGATCAGGCAGGCGCCGCGTCTGTCGCCCGGTGGCCGCCTCGCCGCCCCGGCGCGCCGCCTCGCTCTCGCCCTGCTGCTGCTGGCGGCGTTCGGGCTGCTGGCGGCGTTCCGCTTCGCCCTGACCGCCGGCGCGTTCCGCAATTCCGACGATGCAAGCAACTTCCTCGCCGGCGTCGAGATGGCGGAGGGCAACTGGCGGCTGCACGGCTGGGTTATGGCGCCCGACAACTACTACCCGACCGACGTGCTCGGCGAGGCGATCCTCAAGCTGCTGTTCGGCTATCATCCGATCTTCATGCAGGGCCTCGAGGCGCTGATCTGGGCGGCGATCGCCGTGCTCGGCTGCGGGCTCGCCTGCCTTGGGTCGCGCCGCCGGCATTACCCCGGCATCCTCGCCTTCGCTCTCGCCTTGCTCGCCTTCAACGTCTTCGAGCACGATTTCCGCGACGTGTTCCTCTCCAGCGTCGCCTCGCACGGCTTCACCATACTGCTCACCCTGCTGACCTTCGCCCTCGTCGCGACCGGCTATCCTGCATCTGGCAGGCCGCGCGGCCGGACGCCGGCGCGCCTCGCCGCACTCGGCGGCGCGCTGACGGTCGGCAGCTTCTCCGATCCGATCTTCAACGTGATCGCCTGCCTGCCGGTGCTCGCGGTGTCGCTGCTCGGCCTCAGCCGGGCGGCACTCCGGCCGTCACTGCCGCGCATCGGCGTCACCATCGCGGCGATGATCCTGGCCCAGCTCCTGCTGGCGCTGAACGAGCGCACCGGCGGCTTTCAGAGCGTCCACCTGGCGATGACCCTGGCGAGCTTTCCGCAGTTTTCCGACCACCTCGGCTTCGCCGCCCTGAGCATCGCGCGGTTGATCGGCGCCGAGTTCTTCGGCCGCGCGGTCGATCACCATTTGCGCGACGCCGGCATCTACCTGCTGCGCGCGCCGCTGCTCGTCGCCTACGCGATTGCCGTCTGGCAGGTCGGGCAGGGCGTGTTGCTGCGCGTTCGCGACTGGCCGGGCGAGCGCACGGCGCCAGACGAGCTCGATCATCTGCTGTGGATCAGCCTGGCGCTCTGCATCGCCAGCGCCTCGATGACGACGGTGATCGTGAACGACAGTTGCGCGCGGTTCTTCTATCCGGCGGCGGTCGCGGGATCGATACTGGTTGCGAGGCGGTTCGGCCGGATGCCGCTCGCGGCGCTCTACGGCGGGTTCGTCATGCTGGCCTCGCTCGCGGTCGGCATTGCGCTGATCCCCGGCTCGCCGGGCGCGATGGCGACCATTCCGCAGATACTGCAGATCAGGGACACGCTACGCCAGCACGGCCTCAGCCGGGGCTATGCCGGCTATTGGGAAAGCACAATCGTGACCGCGCTGTCTGACCGCACGATCGAGAGCCTCGCTTTGGAGGGCGGGCCGGATCAGCGGCTGCACACGCTCAACTGGTTCTGCAATCTCGACTGGTTCCGCCGCGCCGCGCGCGACTGGCATGGCAGGATCTTCTTCATCGTCTCACGCGAGCCTGGCGGGATCGAGCTGACCGAGCCGATGGTCACCGGCCAGTTCGGCCGCCCGACCGAGAGCATCGACCTCGGACAGTTCGCAATCGAGGTCTACGACGTCTCCGACCACGGCCTCGCCTCGCTGTCGCCGTAGAGCGCCGGTTGCGGCGGCAGCGCGCCGGCCGCCTCGCTCACCTGCTCCGCCTCCCGCCTGACCTCGCTCCTCACGTCAGCCACGACCTTGACGACGCCGAGGCCGTCCGACAGCGACGACTTGATCGCCTCCGCATCCTTGCCGAGAGCGCGCGATATCTTGTCAACGCCGAAATGGAACTGCACGCCGTCGATGCCGGTGAGCGAGAGGCTCGCGGTGTCGGCGCAGAGCTTCTTGAGCGCCGGCCCGACATCGCGCCACGAGATCGCGTCGTGCACGATGATGGTGCCGCCGTTCGGCATCATCCGCGAGACCAGCAGCACGTTGTCGACGGT
This sequence comes from uncultured Acetobacteraceae bacterium, assembly GCA_964246775.1. Taxonomy (GTDB): domain Bacteria; phylum Pseudomonadota; class Alphaproteobacteria; order Acetobacterales; family Acetobacteraceae; genus CAXMMR01. Next base: position 1,985 of record CAXTSD010000323.1, read on the forward strand.
CGCCGAGAAGCCGTGGTCGCCGTCGACGAAGGCGAAATCGAAGTCGCCGAACGGTTCGGTGAGAACCGGCACCCTGTCCATGCGCGCGAGCGCCTCGCGCGGCGTGATGTGCGGCTCGTACATCAGGCAGTCATGCATGAACATGCCCTCGTTCTTCTCGGACAGGCAGGCGTCGCGCAGGCTCAGCCGGGCGCCGAAGCCGGCGCAGAACTGCCGCAGGTGGTCGCGCGGCTGGTCGAAGATGCGGTGGCGCAGCCCCGGATCGACCGAGAGTATGCTGGCGGCCCAGCCTTGCGACGCCTGCAGCAGCCAGCGCGTCGAGAAGCCGAGGAACGAGCCGATTTCGACGATGCGCTGCGGGCGGGCGGCCTGCACGTGCTCGTAGAGGTAGATCGCGTCGGCCAGCTTCAACGCGCCTTCGGTCGCATGGCGGGCGATGTCGCGGTGGTCCGGCGAGGCGCCCTCGAACTTCGCCACCGAGGTGAGATATTCCTCGTACAGCATGAAGTAGCTGTCGATCACGTTGAACATCGTTGCACGCCCTGAAAGTTACCGCCTGCCCGTCGGCGACGACGCGCCCGGGCAGTTCAATGTCATCGGTACGGCGCCGCCGCCGGCTGCTGCGGCGGACGCTGCTGGCCTGCCTATCGCTGACCCGGACCGGCGAAGTCGTCCTGCGCGCCCGCCGCGGTGCCGTCCGGCGTCGCCTGATCGACCGCGTGCGGCAGGATGTGCGCGAGCAGGCCGGGCACGATGCCGGCCGGTATGCCGTGCGCCTGTGCGAGCTGCTCGATCTGGTCCTGCGGCACCATCTGCGAGACCTCGCCGGCCGAGATCGGCTGATTGGCGCCCGAGCCGATCCAGCTCTGCACCTTGCCGCCGAGCCCGGCCTGCTGCGCCATGCCGAGCAGCCCTTGCACGCCGCCGACGCTGCTCAGCAGCGAGCCGAGCAGCCCGCTCGCCTGCTGCGGCGAGGCGCCGCCAGGCAACTGCCCGGACGAGCCCATCAATCCGCCCAGCATCCCCAAAAATCCGCTCATCCCGCCGGTCTCCCTTGCTGACTGGCAGCAGCCTAAAGCAGTACTGCCAGGAGTGGCATCACCGCCGGCGGTAAAACTGCCTGCGACACGAAATGCTAGCGCTTGACCAGCGTCACAGGCGGGCTGCCCGGCGGCTCGACGGCGATCAGCACCCGCTCGCCCGGCCGCGCTCGTGCGAACCGCGCCGCCGCCTCGGGCAAGCCTGTCGC
>CAXTSD010000324.1:0-1016 GCA_964246775.1 uncultured Acetobacteraceae bacterium
CGACCGAGAGCCGGTCGAGGCCGAGCCGCTTGCGCACGTCGCCGAGCACGCTGCCGCCGCCGCCGACGCCGCTGATCTCGGCGAGCGCGCTGGCGATCTCGGCAAGCTGGAAGGTCGAGAGCTTGGCGGTCGAGGTGTTGAACAGCAGGTAGGACAGCACTTCGTCCTGTGGCAGCTCCGGGACCGAGGACAGGGCGATCTTCGGCGCGTCGGCGTAGCCGGTGATCTTGAGGGTGGCGGTGGTGCTGCCGGAGATGCTGTCCGCCTCGAAATTGAGGGTCGGGTCGATCTTGCCCGCGACACCGGTGCCGTCGAAGCCGACGCGCCCCTTGGTGAAGGTGAGATTGGTGCCGGCGAGGTTGAACGCGCCGCGCCGCAGGTCGAACCCGCCGCCGATCTGCGGCGCCGCCGAGCTGCCGGTGACGGTGAGCTTGCCGCCGAGCTCGGCATCGAGCCCATGGCCGCGCACAAAAATCTGGCCGGGAGCGTCGAGCACGAGGTCGAGCCCGATGAGCAAGGCGGGGCCGCTCGGCGCGCCGGCCGGCCTGTCGCCGGGGCGGCGAACGTCGAGCTTGGCGACGCTCGGCGGGAAGCTGTTCGGGATGTTGATCTCGGCGCGGCGTATCAGCACGCGGCCGCCGGCATCGATCCGGCTCGCCGCCTCGCCCTTCACTGTGAGGTCGGCGTCGAGGTCGGCGGTGAGCAGGTCGGAGGCGAGCGGCCTCGCGTTTCGCATGGTTATCGCGAGGTCGACCGGCAGGCCCGGCGACAGCACGCCGAGGCTGCCGTGTGCTGCGATGCTGCCGGGGCCGGCTCGGGCGGTGAGGCTGGCGAGACGGATCGTCTGCCCGCTGGCCTCGATCAGCGCCGCGAGGTCGGTGAGATGCAGGCCCTGGCCGTAGTCCTGCACGTCGCCGCCGGAGAGGCGCACGCTGCCGGCGAGGCGCGGCGCCGCCAGCGTGCCGGCGGCGGCGAGGGCGAGACGGAGGCGCACCAGCTCGGCGATGCTGACGATC
>CAXTSD010000324.1:1026-2982 GCA_964246775.1 uncultured Acetobacteraceae bacterium
GGCCGGGGCGCGGCGCCCCCCGGGGGCGGGGGGGGGCGCGGTCCAGATACCGCGCCCCCGCCCCGCGCCGGCCGCCGGCCTGCAGGATCGGGTCGAGCAGTGCGAGGTCGAGATGGCCGGTGCCGCGCAGGTCGAGCGGCCCGGCGGCGGTGATCGGAACGAGGCCGTTGGCGGCGAGGCGCAGTTTCGGCCCGGCGTCGAGGCGGGCGTCGAGGCGGGCGGCATGACCGTCGAGCGCGAGCCTCGCCTCGGCGTTGGCGGCCGGCAGGGCGGCGGCCTGGCCGGTGCGGACGTGCAGGCCGGCGGCGGTCAGGCGCACGGTGCCGGCCGGGGCGGCGGTGCTGCCGGTGAGGCGGGCATCGGCCTCGATCAAGCCATCCGCCTGCAGGTCCGGCGCAAACGGTTTCGCGAGCGCCGGGGTGAGCCCGCGCAGCTGCGCGGCGAGGTCGAGTTTCGGCGTGAGCGAGCCGGCGAGCGCCAGGGTGGCCTCGCGCACCGAAAGCCGCAGCCGGTCCACGGACAGACCATCCGCGAAGCTGACGCGCGCCGGGGCGAGCAGGCGCAGTGGCAGCCCCTTGTAGTCGGCGGCAAGGCTGGCGAGGCTCAGCTGCCTGGCCTTCGCGTCGAGTTTCGCGGCGGCGCTCGCCGTCGCCTCGGCGCCGGCGACGTCGAGGGCGGCGTCGAGTTTCAGCGCCAGCGCGGTCTGCCGACCATTGGCGGCGAGGCGCGCGCTGCCGGTGACGCCGTTGGCCTCGATGCCGTCGGCCGCCAAAGTGAGCGCGACGTCGGGGTCGGTCGCGGGGTCGCGCACGGTGCCGGCCAAGGCGAGATGGCCGACCCGCCGCCCAGGCAGGCCGGCATCGCGCGCGTCGATCCGCAGCGTCACCACGTCGGCCAGCTTAGCCTCGGCGGCAAGGCTGCCGGCGATCGGCAGCTTGGCCAGACCCTGCAGGTCGGCCAGGCGCGGCGCCTGCAGCGACACCGTGCCGCTGGGCAGCTTCGCGCCCGTCGGCAAGGTGAGGTCGGCGCGGGCGGCGATGCTCTTCCAGTCGGCATGCTCGAGCACGAGGTGCAGCGCGCCGTCGGCGGCGCGATCCAGCTTGGCGGCAAGCAGGAGCTTTGCCCCTTCCAGCGTCGCGTTCGCGTCGAGCCGGCCGCTCGGCTTGGCGGGCAGACCGTCGACATGGGCGACCAGGCTCAGCGGCGCCGGCGCGAAGCCGGTGGTGCCGACCAGCCCGTCGGCTTTCGCAATGACGGCGAGCGTGGTCTGCGGCCCGGCGACGTGGCCGCTTGCGGCGACGTGGCCGGCAAGGCTCGGCGACAGCGCCGACAGGTCGGAGACCCTGGTCTGCCAATCGATGTCGAGGCTGCCGGCCCGGTCGGCGCCGCTCGCCGCGACGTGCAGGGTGCGGCCGGCGACGTCGAGCGAGTGCAGGGTGATGTCGCCGTTCTCCAGGCTCACGGCGGCGGCGATGGTCGCGTCATCGCCGATCAGGCCCGGCACCGGTGCGAGGCCGCCGGTGACGCTGGCGCGGCCGCCGACGGTCACGCCCATGCGGCCGCCGACGCTCGCGAGCGTCGCATCCACCGCGGCGTGGCCGTCGAGGGCGACGCCGCCGACGGCAGCGAGCGGCGCCATCTCCGGCACCGCCGCGTGCACGCTGCCGGCAAGCGCGCCGCCGGTTTTCGCAGTCCCATGGAGGCTGAGCAGAGGATGCTCGAGGCTGAAGCTGACCGGGCGGTCCGCCGCGTCCAGTATGACGTGGGCGGCAAGCTTCACCGGGGCGGCGGCGAGCAGGTCGGGCTTCGCGCCGGGAATGACGACGCCGGCCAGCGCCGCGGCCTGGAAGACGTTGGAGAGGGCGTCGACGTTGGGGCCGACCAGCTCCTCCCAGGTGGCATGCAGGTCGGGATTGCCGGCGAGGTTGGCCGCAATCCCGGCAAGCTGGTCGCGCA
>CAXTSD010000324.1:2992-3226 GCA_964246775.1 uncultured Acetobacteraceae bacterium
GGGGCGACGCCCTTGTCGCCGGCGAGGTCGGCCTGCAGCGCGCCGACCACGGCACCGCCGGCGGCAAGCTGCTGCACCAGCACGTGGGCGCTCGCGTTCGGCGCGGTGAACGGGCCGTGCACATGCGCCTCCAAGGCGACGGAGCGCCAGGAGACGTCGGGCCGCGGCGACATCGCCGGCGCCTGGGCGGCAAGATCGAGCTCGGCGGTGCTGTCGACCAGGTCGAGCGAGCCG
>CAXTSD010000325.1:0-3200 GCA_964246775.1 uncultured Acetobacteraceae bacterium
GCCCGAGAGGCCGGCCGCCGCCACGCCAAGCGCCGCCGCGCCAACACCGGCGCGGGCAAGCAGGCCACGGCGGCCCATGGCGGCGTTGTTCAACTGCATCTCGTCTGACATTTGGTCTCCCCTCGACAATCCACGCCGGCAAGCCCGATCGCGGCCGAAGCCGCGATCGCACCGTTTTCGCGTCCGCGACCGGAGGTCCGGTTGCATCTATGAACGCTACGGATGTTGCCGCCAGACGGATGCACGCGGCTTCACTCAAGCGGGTGTGGCTTGATCACGAAACCGTGAGTTCTGGCCGGGAGACGGCGGCCGCGGCGCAGAATCTCAGGCGAGATTGAGCTTCTGATTGCCGCCAGGCTTCGGAGATTCGCCCGTCAGCGTCGCTTTCACGTAGCCGTATAGATGCACGGCGGCCGAAGACGGCGCGTCCCAGTACTCGGCCTGCACGATCGTGATCTTCAGCAGCGCCGCCTCGGGATCATCCTTGCCCTTGGGGAACCACGTCTTCAGCAGCGGGCTCCAGTGCTGGTCGATCAGCGCGCGGTCCTGGACCAGGCTCGCCTGCCCGGACAGCGAGACGTAGTTTTCCTTGCTCGGATCGGCGTAGCTGACATTCACCTCCGACTCGGCCCCGACCTCGTCCACCTTGTGGGCGCTGGTCCTGGTGAAGAACCACAGCGTGCCGTCGAACGAGGACTGGCTCGCCACCATCGGGCGGCTGCGCAGGTGGTCGCCGTCATGGCTGGTCAGCATCGCCACCCGCACATCCTTGATCAGCGCCCAGAGCTTGGCCACTTCGTCCTGACTTGCTGTATGTCCGCTCATGCCGACGCATCCTTCTCAATAGGGCCGGTCAGCCCTCTCGCGACCGGCCTGCCCGGCTATTAGTCTCTGCACGGCGCAGGGGTTCCGCAGCACCGGCGATCCGGCGGGTCGACCGGGCAACAGTCGTCCCTGATCCGGAGCGCGAGCCGCCTGTGTCGCATACCGCACGCTTCGTCGAGGGCTCGATCATGCGCCATGTGGCGGTGATGGCGGGAACCGGCGCCATCGGGCTGATCGCCGTGTTCTCGGTCGATCTGGTGAACCTGCTCTACCTGTCGCTGCTGCGTCGCGAGGCGGTGACCGCGGCGATCGGCTTTGCCGGCGTCGTCGGGTTTTTCCAGCTGTCGATCCTGGTCGGGCTGGCGATCGGCATCGGCGCCATCGTCTCGCGCGCGCTCGGCGCCGGGCGCGAGGACGAGGCGCGGCGGCTTGCGACCTCCAGCATCGCGGTCACCCTGCTCGCAAGCGTGCTGATCGCGGCGGTCAGCGCCGCCGTCGTCGGCCCGTTCGTCGGCCTGCTCGGCGCCGGCGACGCCACCCGACATCTCGCCAGCGCCTTCATAACCATCACGGCGCCGAGCCTGCCGCTGCTCGCCTGCGGCATGGCGGGTGCGGCGCTGCTGCGCTCGGTCGGCGACGCCCGTCGGGCGATGAACGTGACCCTGCTGGCCGCCATCGCGACAGCCTGCCTCGATCCGCTGCTGATCTTCGGGCTGCATCTCGGCTTCTACGGCGCCGCGGTCAGCACCGTGCTGTCGCGCTGTGTCCTTGCCTTGGTCGGCTGGCAGGGCCTGCGCCGGCACCGCCTGCTCGGCCGATTCGCCTCCGCCATGCTGGCGGCGGATGCGCGTCGCCTGTTCGCGGTCGCCGGGCCGGCGATCCTGACCAGTCTCGCAACCCCTGTCGCCTCAGCTTTCGTCACGCGCGAGATGGCGGGTTTCGGCGCCAGCGCCGTCGCCGGGCAGGTGACGATCGACCGCATCGCGCCGGTCGCCTTCGGCCTCGTGTTCGCCCTGACCGGCGCCGTCGGGCCGATCATGGCGCAGAACCTCGGTGCCGGCCGCCTCGACCGGGTGCGTCGGGCGCTGCGCGACAGCCTGATGTTCACCGCCATGGCGGTCGTCCTGGCCTGGCTCGTGCTCGCCGCCAGCCAGGGGCTGATCGTCAGGGCATTCGCGGCGACCGGCGTCACCGCCAGCTTGCTCCACCTGTTCTGCTCGGTGCTGGCGCTCGGCTTCCTCGGCGTCGGTTGCTTGTTCGTCGCCAACGTCTCGTTCAACAATCTCGGCTTCCCGCTGCTGTCGACGGCGTTCAACTGGGGCCGGGCGACGCTCGGCACGATCCCGTTCGTCGCCATCGGCGCCCGCCATGGCGGGCCTTCAGGAATACTGGTGGGCCAGGCCGCGGGCGGCGTGCTGTTCGGCGCCGCCGCGGTGCTGACGGCGTTCCACGTCACGTCGCGGTTGCAACCATCCGCGTCTGACGCAAGCCCCGCCGCGCCGGCGGGGTTTTTGGCGGCGCACGAAGCGGGATCAGGCAAGTCGGCAATCGCCGCGCTGTCGGCGGCCCCGGGATCGTAGAGTTGTGCCGCCCGGCGGGCGAGCCATCGCCGCGGCCGCCGGTCCTGCAGCGTGCCGAGGGCGTGCTGCGGGTGGCCGTCGCGGCGGCGAATGGCCGGACCCGCATCGCCCGCCTGCGTCAGCAGGGCTGCCTCAAGGCGCTGTTGCCGCGTGTCGCCGTCGGTGCCGCGACCGAGCTCGTGCTGCTGAACACCGCCGGCGGCATCGCCGCGGGCGACCGGCACGACGGCGTCATCGCCTGCGGCGAGGCGACCTCGCTGACCGTCACCGGCCAGGCGGCCGAGCGCTGCTACCGGGCGCGCCAGGGCGAGGCGCCGGCGCGCGTCGCGATGTCGGTGACGCTGCGCGATGCCGCCGCGTTCGAATGGCTGCCGCAGGAGCTGATACTATTCGACGGCGCCTCGCTCGAGCGGCGGCTCGACATCGCCATGCCGCGCTCGGCCAGCCTGCTCTGCCTCGAAAGCCGCGTCTTCGGCCGGGTGCATTCGGGCGAGACGCTGCACGCGCTGCGCCTTCACGATCGTCTGACGCTGTGCCGGGACGGAAAGCTGACCCTCGTCGAGGCGTTTCGGATGCACGGCGACGCCGCGGCGCTGCTGGCGCGGCCGGCGATCGGCGGCGGCGCGGTCGCCTCGGCGACGGTGGTGTACGCCCATCCCGAGCTGTTCGAGCCGGAGCGAGCCGCCCGCCGGCTCGCCGCCGTCCGATCGGTGTTGGAGGGCGAGGCGGGCGGCGCCTCGGCGTGGCTCGGAATGCTGGTCGCGCGCATCATGTCGCGCGCCGGGTCGCGGCCTG
>CAXTSD010000326.1:0-3195 GCA_964246775.1 uncultured Acetobacteraceae bacterium
CAGACCTTGTCGTGCGCCGTCCGCTCGCGCTCGAGCAGCGTCACCGACTGGCCGGCGCGAGCCAGGCGAAGGGCGAGCGCGCTGCCGGACGGGCCGCCGCCGACGATCAGCGTCGTCGTCACCTCAGCCGGGTGACGCAAAGCCGGAACGGCGTACGCCAGGCGATCTCGGCGGCGCCGGGCGGCAGGCCGGCGGCGCCGAGCAGACGCTGCCAGTCGGCGCGGACAAAGGCGCGGGCGATCGAGACCGGGCCATCATGCTGGACGAAGCGGTGCCAGCGCAGCGCCCGGGCGACGGTGCGGAACACATGGTAGGGCAACGGGTGGCGGTGCAGGTCGCTCACGAACCAGCCGAGGCGGGCGGTGCGCTCCATCCAGGCGACGAAACGCACGACGCCGGCATCGTCCAGATGATGGGCGAACAGCGAGCTGATCACCAGATCCGGCGGGCTAGACGGCTGATAGTCGAACAGGTCGGCGGTGACCCACTCGATCGGCCGGCCGCGCGCCGGGCAGGCGAGGCTCGCCTGTTCGCCGGCGAGGCGTGCGTAAGGATTGAGGTCGACGCTGGTGAGCCGCAGGTCGCGTCCTCGCCTTGCGGCCCAGCGGTCGATCACGCGCAGCATGTCGCCGTAGCCGCCGCCGATGTCGACGACGTGCAGCGGACCGTCGTGGCGTCGGGCGACGCGGCTGAGGAAGCCGAGCGTCGGGCGATAGGCGAGGCTCAGGCGGTTGACCCTGGCGAGGCCGACCAGGCAGTCGCGGAACTCGTCCGGCCCGCAGGCTTCGGTGTCCATCAGCTCGGGCGCCAGCGTGCGCCCGGAAAAATCGGGCATCAGGCCGCGGGAAACAACATCGCGGTCAAGCCGCGTGGAAAAGCATCGTCTCGGCGACCAGGCCGGGGCCGAAACCCATGGCGCAGCCGGGCAGGTCGACGGCCGGCCGGCTTTCGATCAGCCGCTGCAGCACGAACATGATGGTCGCCGACGACATGTTGCCATACTCCGCCAGCACCTCGCGCGACAAGGCGAGCGCGTCGGCAGGCAGGCCAAGCGCGGATTGCACCGCGTCGAGCACGGTGCGCCCGCCGGGATGCACCGCCCACAACGCGATCGCCTCCGGATCGGCGCCGTTGAGGATCAGCGCCCGGTCGCGCGACAGCCCGTCGGCGATCGCCGCCGGCACCTGCCCGGACAGGTGCATGTCAAAACCCTGGTCGCCGATGCGCCAGCTGATGTGGCCGTCGGTATCCGGCACCAGCGCGGCGTGGAAGCGGTCGAGCGCCAGGCCCTCGGGTGCTGCGCTGACGATCGCGGCGCTGCAGCCATCGGCGAATACCAGGAAGGTCAGCACCTGCTCGAGGTCGTCGGTCTGCTGCAGGTGCAGTGTGCACAATTCGAGGTTGACCAGCAGCACCCTCGAGGCGGGTTCCGAACGGACGATGTGGCGCGCCAGCTTGAGCGCGTTGAAGGCGGCGTAGCAGCCCATGAACCCGACCAGGGTGCGCTCGATCGAGCCGAGCCCGAGGGCGGCGGCAAGCTGCAGATCAAGCCCAGGCGCGTAGAAACCGGTGCAGCTGGTGACGATCAGGTGGGTGATCGCGCCGAGTCCGCCAAGCCCCTCGACCGCCCGCAGCGCCAGCGGCAGCGCCGCCGATTCGTAGGCCTGCATGCGCATGGCGGAGCTCGGAAACGCGCTGCGCCGGTAGAAGCCGCGCGTGTCAAGCAGGTCGCTGCCCGATTGCAGCGCCGGATCGAGGGTCGAATAGCGGTGCTCGATCGCGCTGCGCTTTGCCATCCGGTCGAACAGCCGCACCTCGCGCGGATCCTTCAGCAAGGTGCGGGCGAACTCGCCGAAGGCCAGGTGCACGTCGTTGTCGGGCACGCTGGTGGCGACGCGGTTGAGGTAGGCGGTTGGATAGGACAAGTCGATGCGAGCCTCCTCTGCCGGTGCCGCTCTCATATATGTGAGCGGCAGGAGAAAAGGCAGCCTTATCCGATCAGACGCTAGATCTGCACCACCGAGTTGAGGTCGAAGGTCTCGCCCGTCGGGTTCTCGCCGATGCGCAGCACGGTGTCGCTGACCGCGTGATAGGGCGGCACCGGCAGGTTGTATGGCGCCGGGACGCCGGAATAGACGCGCCCGGCGAGGTCGTATTTCGAGCCGTGGCACGGGCAGAGATAGCCGCCCGGCCAGTTCGGCGCCGGATCGGTCGGGCTCGCATTCGGGTAGAAGGTGGGCACGCAGCCGAGATGGGTGCAGATGCCGACCATGACGGCGAATTCCGGCTTGATCGAGCGGTGCCAGTTATCGGCGTAGGGCGGCTGCTGGTGGACGCGCGAATTGGCGTCGCTCAGCACCCGCAGCACGGCCGGATCCTGCAGCGTCTTGATCGCCTCGGGCGTGCGGTTGACGATGAAGATCGGCTTGCCGCGCCAGACGACGACGATCTGCTGGCCCGGCTCGAGCTTGGAGACGTCGACATCGATTGCCGAGCCGGCGGCGAGCGTGTCGGCGGCGGGCTCCATGCTGTCGATGAACGGCCAGACGATGGCGCCGGCGATGACGGCGGCGCCGGCGCCGGTCACCAAGGTGAGAAAGTCACGACGGGTCGGCTGGCCGCCACCGCCGGTCGGCCCGGGGGCATGGGTCGCAGACGACATCGCAGTCTCCTTCGCTTGGCCAGGTCATGTCTTGGCAAGGCAAATCCTGGCCAGGGCACGTCTCGGCAGCACCACATCCTGGCGCCGCGTCACGGCGGGCCGCCGCCCGTGCCCGGGCTACGGCGCGGTAGATGGCGCATGTGAGGCGGCTTGGAAAGCCCCTCGCCCGGCCGGAAAGCCGCAGCGCGACGCGTAGAGCGCGAGCATGCGGTCGGCGAACACCGCGGCGGTGAACTCTCGCTCGTAGAGCGCCCGCCCGGCGACGGCAAGCCGGCGGCGCAGCGCCTGGTCGCCGTTGAGGCGACGTATCGCCCGGGCGAGTGCCGCCGGGTCGCCGGGCGGCACCAGCAGCGCCGTCGCCTCATCCTGCAGCACCTCTGGGATGGCGCCGACCGGGGTCGCGATCACCGGCACCGAGCGGGCGAGCGCCTCGAGGATCACCAGCGGCAGGCCCTCGTCATGCGAGGGCAGCACCAGCGCGTCGGCGCTCGCAAGCTCGGCGGCGGCGGCGGCCTGGTCGAGCCAGCCGGTGA